>JANXWX010000007.1 GCA_025350915.1 Nitrosomonadales bacterium | reverse complement strand
GCTATTTTTTCCTGATAGCGATTGTCGTTCAGACGTTTTTCTTCTTCCGGATTGCTGATAAAAGCCGTTTCAATAAGTATAGAGGGGATGTCGGGTGATTTCAGTACGGCGAATCCAGCCTGTTCAACTTTGCCGCGATGTAATGTATTGATGTCGCCCAATTCACCGAGTACATGCTTGGCCAGTTTCATACTGTCGCTAATGGTCGCGGTTTGCGACAGATCAAGCAGGGTACGCGCAAGGTAGGGGTCCTTTTCTGCAATATTGACACCGCCGATAAGGTCGGCCTCGTTTTCCTTTTTGGCCAACCAGCGCGCAGTAGTGCTGGTAGCGCCACGTTCGGACAAGGCAAACACCGATGAGCCACGTGCATGTGGCTTAACAAAAGCATCGGCATGGATCGAGACAAACAAGTCGGCGCGTGCCTGGCGAGCTTTAACCACTCTACCTCCCAGTGGAATGAAGTAATCACCATCGCGGATCAACAACGCGCGCATATTGGGCTGTTCATCAATCTGTGCCTTGAGTTTGCGCGCAATAGCCAGCGTGACATTTTTTTCACGGGTACCGCCGCGACCATGTGCGCCAGGGTCTTCACCACCGTGTCCGGCATCAACCGCAATAATTAAAATACGACCTTTACGATCCGGTTTAACATGCGTTGTGTTTATTTCTGTTGATGTTGCGGGTGCATTTGCTGTTGGTTCTTGTGCAGTCGCAACGGCAGCGTTGTTCTCGGGAGTCGTGCTTTCAGGCATGCTTGCGCTGCCGGTTGATTCTGTGTGTATGGTTACCCCAGTTGATTGCAACAGCGCAATGATAGGATCAACCGGATGTAAGGGGTAGACATCCAGCACCAGACGATGGCCGTACTCTGCAACCGGTTTAAGATTGAACATTTGTGGTTTGACTCCGGTTTTTAAATCGAGCACGACTCGAATCAAGCCAGGCTTGAAACGACCGACACGTGCGCTTTTTATGTAAGGATCGTCATTGCCGATCTTGCCAGTCAAGGAATTTAACGTCTCGTTGAGATCAACCTGCTCCAGATCGATGACCAGACGGTCCGGATTTTTGATGATGAACTGGTTATAGCGAATAGCCTTCTCTGATTCAAAGGTTATCCGGGTGTAGTCCTGTGCAGGCCATACGCGAATTGCACTGATGTTAATGGCTGCCTGGGTATAGGGCGACCAACAAATCATGAATATTAGACTTACTTTTGCAAGCTGTTTAAGCATGCTGTACCTGTGTCTGACTGTGCATATAGTGTAATGTTACGCCCATCGGGCAATATTTCGAAGTTAATTTCCAAATCGGCAGGTGGTATTAATCCTGCTGCCTTCTCAGGCCACTCCAGCAGGCAGATATTTTGGCAGTTGAACTCATCGTTAAAACCTGCTGCTTCCCATTCCGTTGCATCACGGAAACGATATAAATCGAAGTGGCGAAATTGCTTCCCTGCAACCTCATATTGTTCTAGCAAGGTATAAGTTGGGCTTTTGACTCGACCTCGATAACCAAGTTCAGTTAACAAGGCACGAACCAGCGTAGTTTTACCCGCACCGAGATCACCATGCAAATAGATAACTAACCCAGGGTTAATTGCCCTGGCCAACCTGGCTGCGAAAGCAGATGTTGATTCCTCATCAGGCAAGTTTATGGTGAGACGACGTCCATCGGAAGAAATCCTGCTTCCACTACTTGGGTTATCATTGGAATTATGCAAAACGAACTACCTCTAAAGATCAATTACACAACGCTCGCTGCCAACATCAAGCAGTGGGGCACCAAGTTGGGCTTTCAGGATGTAGGGATTAGCGATATCCACCTGGATGCTGCCGGAGCACGCTTGCAGCAATGGCTTGCGCTGGGTTATCACGGCGATATGGATTATATGGCAAAACATGGCAGCAAACGCAGTCGTCCGGCAGAGTTGATCGAAGGAACCGTGCGCGTTATATCCGTACGCATGAATTACTATCCGCCTGCAAGCAAGGAAGCCTGGTCAGTTATCAAGGATGGCGAGCGTGCTTTTATTTCACGTTACGCGCTGGGGCGTGATTATCACAAGGTGCTGCGTAATCGACTTGAAAAACTGGCCCGGCAGATTCGTGCAGAAGCGGGAGAGTACAATTACCGCGTTTTTACCGACAGTGCACCGGTGCAGGAAGTTGAGCTCGCAGAGAAGGCACGCCTGGGTTGGCGTGGGAAACATACTTTGCTGCTGACACGCGAACATGGTTCCTACTTTTTTCTGGGTGAAATATATACAAATTTACCCTTGCCTGTTGATGCAGAAGTACCTGAAGAAACGGCGGTTAAAAATCACTGCGGTAGTTGCACCGCTTGCATGGATGTCTGCCCCACACAGGCCATTGTGGCGCCTTACCAGGTAGATGCAAGGCGCTGCATTTCATATCTCACTATTGAACTAAAAGACAGTATTCCCGAGGAATTCAGATCCATGATCGGCAATCGTATCTACGGCTGTGATGATTGTCAGTTGGCCTGCCCGTGGAATCGCTTTGCGCAAATATCAGTGGAAAAAGACTTTGCCGTCAGACACGGGCTCGATGATGTCGCGTTAACCGATCTGTTTGCCTGGAGTGAAGTAAAATTTCAGCAGGTATTTGCTGGTAGCGCAATATATCGTATTGGCCATGAACAGTGGCTAAGGAATATCGCGGTCGCGCTGGGTAACGCACCCCGGAGTGATAAGGTGATGCAGGCATTGCACGCCCGTTCGCAACATGCCTCAGCGCTGGTCAGGGAGCATGTGTCCTGGGCAATAAATCAGCAAAGCAAATAGTTATTTCTTTACACTCGCCAGTAATTTGCGAATGCCATCAAAATCTTTATCCTTGGCGACTTCAAAGCCATCATAACCATTCTCGATGGCTGTCAGTATGGCCTTGTGTTCTTCGGTATCTGCTTTAAGTGCCAGCATGGCTTTCTTTAGTTTTGCGACTGTTCTAGCTGGGAGATTTTTATTTACGGCGAAAATATAGGATGGCAGGGGTACTGAGGTGTAAATAACCCGCAGACCTTTATCTGCAAATTTGTCTGCTATGGCATCTTTGATAATACCTGCGTCAAAATCACCGTTGATCACAGCCTTCGCGATATTGTCGTAATGATTCAAGTAATCATAAGACGCAAACTCTTCAAGCTTAATACCCGAACTTATAACGACCGCTGGTTGTAAAATGGCTTTCTTGTCGCCAAAAGCAAATTTTTTCCCGCGCAAGTCAGTCACCGTTTTGATCGGGCTATCTTTTTGCACCGCAATCATCAGGGTAAAGCTGCTCTTCCCCTTGTTGAGCGGGGTTACAAGCGGGATTGCATCAAATTTTTCGTGGGCTTCAATGTAAGCAGCAGGGGTCAGGTAAGCGATCTGGGTATTATTCATCCCCAGATCTTCAACGGCGGATCCCAGATTGGGCGATGCCCGGAAATTAACCGTGATACCTGTTTTTTTGCTCAGGTACTGGGTTAACGGGGTCAATCGTTTTACCATTTCGACAGGAATGTCCATTGCAACGGAACCTAATTGTAAGTCCCTCCCGGAGTCGGGCTCGGCAGCGTGAGTAGCAAGGGGTAGCGCAAGGGTAACAGCAGCAAAAAAACGGGTGAAAATAAATTGGAAGCGTTGGCGTTTAGAATTAGTCATGCAATCATTCCTCCAGAAATTTATTGTGAGGACATCCTAGCTTGCCCCTATTTTATTGTCAACATATTGTTTAATAAAACAAGTTTTTCTACTTGCTGCGAGTGATTTAACGCTGTGACACCTCAAATGTTACACTGAAGCCCGATAAGAATTTGCGCTTATCATTTAGAATCCAACAAGTTGCTTAATTACTTCCCTAATAACGTGCTGAGATGAGACTTCAATTAATAATAATTAGCCGCCTGCGATTTTTTTTTGCATCTGTATCCAGCATGCTCGCGCAGCGCTGGAAGAATAATTTTTATCTCTACCTTGCGGTGTTGTTTACCTTGCCGGTGTTGGCAGATGTATTGTATTTGCACGTCGCAGCGAATATGCGCCAAACGACGTTTGATATGATGATGCGCTATCGTATTAACGTTGCCAAATCTGATCCGGATATTGTCATTGTAGATATCAATGAGGCGAGCCTGGCTGCAATGGCCAGTGACTATGGGCGCTGGCCGTGGCCACGCCAGGTGCTGGGAGAGTTTCTCGAACAAATTGAAAAACAGAAGCCGCGGGCAGTTGTGTTCGATATATTGTTTAGCGATGCGGATGTGTACAACCCCAACAGTGATGCCTATTTTGATGCTGCCATTGCCTCCAGCAATAACACATTCTTCCCTTTTTTACGCCTGGATTCCGACAACGATTCATTGAGTCAAATCAAGCCGGCCATGATTCCGGGAGTAAAAGCATTGTCCGGGGATGCTGATAAGGAGGCGACTGTTGCGGTTGTCTTGCCGCCTTTTGCTGCAGCGATTAGTGGCGGCAGGCTGGGCTTGCATAATATCTACCCAGATGCAGATGGCGTGGTCAGAAAATATCAGATTTACAGCGACGATTACGGATGGAAATTACCGTCTATGTCTGCACGCATGGCCGAATTTAATGACTGGCCTGTAACACAGGAACAGAGTGTGTTGCTTAACTGGCGCGGGCCGCCGTTTACCTATCATTATGTGAGTTTCTCCGATGTGTTTGCTGATTTTGGACGGAAAATAAAAACACGCTCTCCTGCAGAGTTTACCAATAAGATTGTCATCATCGGTTCAACGGCTTCCAGCCTGTTTGACGGCAAACCAACACCGCTCAGTAAAATACATCCCGGTGTGGAAATTCTCGCAACGGCTATGGACAATATCAAGCATGGCGATTACTTGCGATTTCCCGAGGGGCGTTTGCCAATCTTATTGTTAACGCTTGCGATTATCTGGCTTGCCGCAATCGGTTTTTACCGTAACGTGGGCAGGGACAAAATTGATCTGGTTTTTGGATTTTCCCAGTTTATTTTGATCGGTATATCTTTTGCGACGATTAACTTTACCAATACGTATATTAATCTGACTGGCCCGGTGACCGTTGGCTTGTTATATTTTACAATTGCACGCCTCTATTCTGCCGCTACCAGCAAGACGCTGGAACAGAACATGATACGTTTATCAGCGGAGAGCAACGGGGATTTGTATGCGACACTATTGTTGATACGGCTGGATACGAGTAAAAATATCGTGCCTGTTGCGATGCTGGAAAAAATCAGAACGGCGCTGGATAAATGCGGGAAAGTAGCCAAAAGCGTGGATATACTAAAGGGCAGCCAAAGAGGGTTGTGGGATTTGTTTGAGAAAACGATTGCGGTATCTTGGGTTGCCAAAGCAGGTAATCAAGCGGATGAAGAGCAGGTTAAACAGGATGTAGAGACTGTGCTTGCGACCTTGCAAGCACAGTTGCGTAAACACCTGGCTCAACCAGATAATGCGGCAGAGTGGTTTGTTCATCAGGGTGTAGTGACAAGCGGCAAAGGCGCTCGTGCCGGCTGGCGCAAAATGTTTGCCCGGGGATTGTTGCTTTGGGAAGATCAAAAAGGATAGGGTGGTTATGAGATTTTTTAAAATATTAGCAATGTTATTTTGTCTATTGGCCATGCAGCAAGTTGCGGCCGTTGAAACTGGCTCAGCGCTTAAAACAGAAGCCATTAAAAAGGAACCTTTCAGTGATGCCAAGACCATGGGCACCTTATCCCTTGGCGATAGGGTGAATATTTTCAAGAAAGAGGGTGGTTGGCTCAACGTTAAAAGCGCGAAGGGAAACGGCTGGGTGCGCATGTTAAGCATACGCAGAGGCGATGCAAAAAAGGAAAAAAACCTGGCGGACAGTTTTAAAGGCCTGGCCTCCGGAAGGTCAGGCACCGGCAAGGTGGTTGCCACAACCGGTATACGCGGCCTGAATGATGAGGAGCTTAAATCAGCTAAATTTGATGCTGGTGAATTGAAGCAAGCAGAATCCTATTTGACAACACGGGCCGAAGCGCAGAGTTTTGCCGATCAGGGAAAACTTAAAGCCGGTAGCCGTGATTATTTACCCTTGCCGCAATGAGGAGCGTTATGAAATCTATCTACCTGGTAATATTTATTCTTGTTCAGTCAATAGTCAGTACGACTGTTTTTGGTTTTGATTTTGGTGATGAGCTGGGCAAGGCCCTAAAAGAGAACGTACAGAAAAAATTGGGTGACAATCCCGGTGCAACTGCCAATGTCGTGTCCGGGCTCATCGGCACATCTCAGGAGGAGGAGATCGCCATTGGCAAACAAATTGCAGGAAATTTATTGGGGGCCTCACCGCTGGTTAAGGACGATAAGCTGCAAAAATATGTAAACAATGTAGGACGTTGGTTGGCGAATCAAAGTGAGCGCCCGGATTTGCCGTGGCATTTTGCGGTGATTGAGTCCAAGGATATCAATGCCTTTGCAGCACCCGGCGGCTATGTGTTCGTCACGCGCGGCCTGTACCAAGCGCTGCCCAATGAGGCAGCCCTGGCGGGGGTGTTGGCGCATGAAATAGGCCATGTTATACGCAAGCATCATCTTAAAATCCTACAACAAAGCAGCTGGGTGGATTTGGGCGGCCAAGCGTTGGCAAGACAGGTTGGGAACAATGAAAAAGTACAGCAGTTGATTGGCAGCGGCGCCGAAATTATGTCACGTTCACTGGATAAAAATGCTGAGTTTGAAGCAGACGGAATCGCGATTGTACTTTCAACCCGGGCCGGATATGACCCATTCTCATTTGTTGAAGTATTGCAGAATATCGGTCATATTGCGAATGATGACAACAGTGTCGCCATGTTGTTTAAAACCCATCCACACCCCGACGTGCGTTTGGAAAAATTAAGCATTGCAATGGCAAGTGACTTTGACAGTGTTAAAGGGCTAACACTGGATAACCGGTTTTATCGGATCAAACCTTAGTTAGATAACCGTAGTTTTATGACCTTGGAGGCCGAATGAATCAGCTATCACCAACCTTGAATCTGTTTGCCTTAACGGGTATTCCCGGTATGCGTGTTTTGCGTATGCCTATGACGCATGAAATTCAGGCCGGTGTATCGGAGTTGTTCCGGGCACAGGAACATGAGTTTATGCAGGGTATAGAAGAGGAAATAAAATTTGATGGTATGTACCGGCCTGAAGAAAGCGAGCTAATGTATATCGCTAATTTTGATGATGTGGACGGGATTAAATCTGCGATATTACGGCCACAGGGTTGCCAGGAATTTGTATTAAAAAGCGGCGCGCTGGAATCGATCAAGGCATTTTTTACCGGATATGTTAAAAACGGCACGATACAGATTTTGTTACAGGGTTTCGACAGAAGACGAATAATCAATTCGAACGGATTTTCGCTGGTTCACGCCGATAATGCCTTTAGCCGTTTCGATGGTGGCGGCTTTACGCTGGATAATAAATTAACGGCAATTATAGAAGATGATAAATTGAAATTTGCCAGCTACCATTATTTAAGGCAGATATTCGATATGAGCGCCTCTGGCAAGGAAGCGTCAGATCAGGACTTGAAGGTGTTTACGCAAAACCCTGCATTGCAATTTACGGATGCCCAGGTATTTATCGATGCGGCAGACTCCTGGGTAAGGCGCAAAGTGATACTGATACAACAGTCCGGCATATTGGACCATTGTTCCGCCAGTAAACTTGTCGCAACCGCCAAATTTTGCGATCTGCATTTGCAGCTATTGGGTGCTTTGGGGCAAGAAAGGATTGTCATGCCGCTTGACCGTCAGGAAATGAAGCAAGTGCTGCGTTTTCTCGATGAAGACTATTTCCAGTCTGCACAATGTACGACGAAATATATGGCCAAAGCCAGGCGCGTGATGGACCGATATTAGTGACTAGGCAGTGCTGTCTGCAGTCCCTCTACGCGGGTATCAGGTTTGACCCCATGTTTTTCAAACCAGCCTTTGTTCATTTCCAGCGCATATAAAACCAAACCTTGAGGACTGTGGGTGACGGTAGTGTTTGCCTTCATTTCGCTGAGATTGATAATCACACCATTAGCCGAAATAAAGGCGATAGACAATGGCAGTTGTGTATCCTTCATCCAGAAATTGTGTTTACCTGCCTGGGGAAATACAAATAACATCCCGCAGTTTTCGCACAGTTGCCTGATATGCATCAGTCCGCGCTGGCGACTTTCAGGCGTACTGGCTACCGTCGCGTTGATGCGCGCGGTGCCTATCCTCAGCATAAGCTCTTCGCTCCAGGCAGACTGAGCTGTAGCCAGGTAAAACAAAATAAAAATCACGCTCCATCTCATGGTATGAGTTTACCAGTACTTTGGTAGAATCTGTTTATGTCCCACAGAATTTTCCTCCTGCTTTTTTTTGCCATTGTCGCGCTCTATTCGACTAGCCTCTATGCCGTCCAGATTGAGCTGAATGTGGCGGACATCACTTCTCCCGCATTTGCAGCACAGGGCGTGTCGGTGACTTTCGTGCAGGATGGTGCGGCGGATCTGCGTATAGCCGCATTGCAACTGGGCGAAAAAAAGTGGGAGAAGGTGCATTTATATTGTGCAAAATTTATTCTCGGTGCAGATATCTTAACGTGTGAAAGGGGCACGCTGGATATTATCCCGAATTTACCGTTTACCCTCGTTTACGCGTTCTCCAGCAAAAAAATTGAGTTCCATTTGTTGGGCGACAAAGGTGAGTCACTGCAAATTCATGCTGACTTCAGGGCGCAGCCCTGGCAATTAAATGCTGTTTTTTTAAATACACAGATAAAACGTTTTGCGCCATTGCTTCCTGCCGGTACGCCCGTCCCCACCGCTGGTAAGTTGAGTGGAAGTTTAAAGGTGCAAGGGGGTGAGATTGGCGTGGGGAATGTCACCGTTGATGTACATTTACTGGACGGTGCATTTTCTGATGAGAGCGGACTACATGCGGGTGAAAAAATTGAACTTGCCATTAACGTAACTGCATCACATATCGAGCAAACGTGGCTTGCCAATGTAAAACTAGACTGGCTTGCTGGCGAGGTATTCTGGCAACCCATGTATCTGCGGGGGAGTCATCAATTACAGGCAGAGCTGGAGTGGGATGGCAAGCAATTTAAACTACCCCAGGCGACCTTGAGTATGAAGGGGATAGGCAATATTCAACTCAGTGGCCTGTGGGATGTCGACTCAAAAAAATTGACACAGGCTACCGTGTCGGGTGCTGGTTTAACATTGGCACGCCTGTTTGCAGATTACGGCGTACCGTTTATGGGGGGGGAGGCTGCCAAGACTAGCGTGATGTCGGGCGTTGCTGATTTTGACTTAAAGTACATTGATGGGGCGGCAGAAGAAGTCCACTTGGCCCTGCATGATGCGGCATATGAAGACGGCAAAAAACGTTTTTCCCTGCATGGTCTGAATGCTGACATTCCCTGGGGAGCTGAACAAATCACCCGGGCACGGTTGTCATTTAATTCTGGCGCTTTGTGGGGTGTGCCGCTGGGTGCAACTGAATTGCAGATGAACATGAACGGCCTCGAATTTTCTGTACCGGTAGCGAGCTTGCCGATTCTGGATGGAAAATTGTCGATACAAGATTTTCATCTGCAACAGCAAGGGGAGGTCTGGCAGTGGGAGTTTTCCGGCGGGCTTACGCCTGTTGCCATGCCCGCTTTAAGTGCGGCATTGGGCTGGCCTGAAATGCAGGGGTCGCTATCGGGAATGATCCCCCATGTCAGCTATCGCGACAAAGCGCTCAAGGTTGATGGGGCGTTGCTGTTCAGAGTGTTTGATGGACGTGTGGTTGTTTCCAGCCTTAATATGTACGATCCATTCGGCCCCGCTCCGCAACTGTTTGGCAATTTGAATATGAGCGATCTGGATCTGGGTGCGCTAACCCAGGCGTTTTCGTTCGGAAACGTGCAGGGACGTATTGATGTTAATGTGAACGCACTTGAGCTGGTTAACTGGTTACCGGTTCGATTTGATGCTAGTGTAGCAAGCAGCGCGGGCGACTATCGCAAGAAAATAAGCCAGAAAGCGGTGCAGAATATTTCCTCGCTGGGCGGTGCAGGTGCGGCGGCGGCAGTGCAACGCAGTGTGATGAGTGTATTTGAAAATTTTGGCTATAACCGGATTGTGCTGAGCTGCGTATTGCGTAACGGTGTATGTGCGATGGATGGTGAGCCCACCAGAGATAATAGCTATTATATTGTTAAAGGGGGAGGCATACCGGCAATCAACGTGATGGGCTACAATCACAGTGTCGATTGGGATGAGCTGCTGAACCGCCTGAAGCGTGTCATCAAAGGCAACAGAAAGGCCGTGGTAGAGTAGGGGCGTGTGAAAGTTACCGTGTACGGATTTCATAAAAGGAAAAAAATGTTGAAAAATTTAATTGCATTGTCACTCGCGGGAACGGCACTTGTTGCCTGTGTCACCATCAATATTTATTTCCCTGCTGCGGCAACTGAAAAAGCCGCAGACAAGATCATTGATGAAGTATGGAAAATACAATCCGAAGCTTCAAAAACGCCGGCTGCAAAACCCGCTGAAAATAATTCTTCCAAGGAGGTGAAATGAAATCACTCATTAAACTAATGGCTTTACTTTATGCGCTCATCTTGTCGACCATGGCATGGGCTGCAGCCGATATTGAAATCAATACACCCGCCATCACCGCGTTGGCACAATCTATGCAGAATCGCTATACACAATTATCACCTCTGTTGATCAGTGGTGCAGTGGGACTGACTGCGGATGGCCTGATTGGCGTGCATGATGCGGGTGCTATACCTTTGTCAGAACGCCAGGCCGTCAATGCGCTGGTAATTGCAGAAAATAATGATCGCAAGAATTTATACCAGGAAATAGCACGTGCCAATGGCCATCCGGAGTGGGCTGCGGATATTCGCAATACCTTCGCACAGCGCTGGATACAACGTGCACAGACCGGTTGGTGGATACAAAGTGCAAAGGGTTGGCAGCAAAAATAAGGGCGCTGGTTCCTTATATGTAAAAAATTGGTGTGCGGTTAAACGATCTCGGGGAGTGAGCGATTGCGAAGAACCTCTATTCGAACCTATATGTTGTTGCTGGTTTTGGCCGTGTCCATACCTCTGGTCATTATTGTCGGGCTCTCCATTTATGCCGACATGCAGAAAAACATCGCGCATACGAAAGCCTCATTGCGGATTTTGGCAAATACGATGGTGCGCAATTCAGGCAGCAAGATTGCCGATGCACGTTATGTACTCGAACGTCTTGCCAGCCGCCACCTGGTTGTACGCCTCGATCCTTCAAGCTGTGACCCTGTACTGCAAAATCTGACATTATTAAACCCCGGCTATGCAAACGCAGGTTATACAAACCTGCAAGGGGAGGTTGTTTGCACGGCAGTGCCACGTCCGGGCGGTAAACCAGTCAACCATGCCGGGACAGAGTGGTTTCAAGCCGTATTGCAGAAGAAAAGCTTCAACATAGGGCGGCCATTTTTAGGCCCGCTTACCGGTAAATGGGTAACTGTCCTCAGCGTACCGATATGGAATGCGCGCCATGAAATGGTTGGGGTTGCCAATATGCCACTCGATCTGAATACGTTTGATCCCAATATTCCCAGCCAACTATTGCCAAATGGGAGTCGCTATGGATTTTTCAGCGTTGATGGCGTCATGGTATGGCGTAACGTTGATCCGCAGAATTCTATCGGTACACAGCCGGATACTGAAGCAGCCAGGCAAATTTCTCATGGTAACGAAAGGGAGTTTGAAGCGGTTGCATCAGACGACGTTACTCGTTTCATTACCACCGTACCCATGCCTGACTTTGGCATGGTTGCGTGGGTTGGTATACCCTCAAGCGCACTCTATGCGGAAGCCGGACAACAAGTACTGACGGCCTCAATCATTCTGATTGTCATGATTGTTTTAATTTATTTGATTGCCATTGTTATTGCACGCAGAATTACCGTGCCTGTCGCCATGCTGGAAAGTGCATCGCGAGCAGTACGAGGCGGTGACTTTAATGTCAGGGTAGTTATTTGCGGCCCAAGTGAAATTGCAGCGGTTGCCGAAGAGTTCAATGCAACGCTCAACACCCAGCAGCGCAATGTTGAACAACTTCAGATTGCCGCGACTGCTTTTGAGTCTCATGAAAGCATGATCATCACAGATGCCAATACGGTCATTCTGCAGGTCAACAAGGCCTTTACCGAATCGAGCGGCTATACAGCTGAAGAGGCAGTAGGTAAAACGCCCAGTTTGCTCAAGTCTGGAAAACACAACAGGGATTTTTATCAGGCTATGTGGACGACACTGCTACAAACGGGAACATGGCGCGGCGAAGTCTGGGATAAACGAAAAAATGGCGAGATATTTCCAAAGTTACTCATCATAACGGCAGTAAAAAACTTAAGCGGTGCCATAACTCATTATATTGGCCAGCATATTGATATTACGGAACGCAAAGCGGCCGAAGAGAAAATACATAATTTGGCATTTTATGATCCGCTTACACAACTGCCCAACCGGCGATTGCTTATGGACAGACTGCAGCATGCATTGGCCGCCAGTGCGCGTAGTGGGCACATAGGTGCGCTGTTGTTTATTGATCTGGATAATTTTAAAACCCTTAACGATACCTTGGGCCACGAGATTGGTGATGAACTGTTGAAGCTGGTTGCGCATCGATTGACGACCTGTGTAAGAGGCGGTGATACCGTTTCACGCCTTGGTGGTGATGAGTTTGTCCTGATACTTGAAAAGCTGGAGGATCAATCAAGTGATGCCGCTGCACAAGCAAAAAATATAGGCGAAAAAATAAAGAACACCCTCAATCAGGTTTGTATTCTGGGAGTACATGAATATAAATGTACCTCCAGCATCGGTGTAACCCTGTTTGAAGGTTTCAATTTGCCGATAGAAGAGCTGATGAAGCAGGCAGACATCGCGATGTATCAGGCGAAGAAGGCGGGTCGCGATGCAGTGTGCTTTTATGACCAGGAAATGCAGGACATTATTTTGGCACGGGTACTGTTGGAAGGCGAGCTGCATAAAGCATTTGATCAGGAGAAATTTTTGCTGCATTACCAGGTTCAGGTAGACAGGGCTTCTCGGCCAATCGGCGCGGAAGCATTGCTACGCTGGTTACATCCCACGCGGGGTTTAATTTATCCGAATGATTTTGTTGCGCTTGCAGAAGAGTGCGGACTTATCTTGCCTTTGGGACACTTGGTGTTGGCAACCGCGTGTCAGCAATTGGCTAGCTGGTCTACACAACCCGAGATGATGCATCTGACGATGTCGATTAATGTTTCTGCCAAACAGTTTCATCTGCCGATTTTTGTCGAAGAAGTACTGGCGCTGGTTGAATATTTTGGTATAGACCCTGCCAAGCTCAAACTGGAAATCACCGAGTCGATGTTGCTGGACAATTTGGATAAAATAATAGTTAAAATGAACCAATTGAAATCTTATGGCATCAATTTTTCCATCGATGATTTTGGTACGGGTTATTCTTCACTGCAATATCTCAAACGGCTACCTCTCGATCAAATCAAGATAGATCAATCATTTGTACGCGATATCGCTACCAGTCGAAATGATAAAGTGATCGTAAAAACGATTATTGCCATGGCGCAGAGCATGAGTATGGAAGTCATTGCCGAAGGCGTTGAAACTGAAGAGCAACGCTTGTTACTGGTGGAAGATGGCTGTACAAATTTTCAAGGGTATCTGTTTGGCAGACCAGTGCCGATTGAACAGTTTGAGGCTATATTGAAACAAGATTATCAGCTATAGCATCGAAAGAGACAGTAAGTGTTTTAGTTACTCACAATAAAACCAATCATAAAGGCAGCTATAAAATTGAACCCCGTCCTGGTATTTGATATCGAAACTATTCCTGACATCGCCGGCTTACGTGCGTTGTATATGCTGGATGACAAAGTGAGTGATCATGATGTGGCGGAAATGGCATTCCAGATGCGCCGCCAAAAAACCGGCAGCGATTTTATTCAGCACCATTTGCAGAAAGTCGCAGCAATTTCCTGTGTACTGCGCGAAGGCGATACCTTCAAGGTGTGGTCACTGGGGGGGCTAGAGGACGATGAGGGCAGCATAATTCAGCGTTTCTTTGACGGCATCGACAAATATACACCCCAGCTGGTGTCATGGAATGGTGGCGGTTTTGATCTGCCGGTGTTGCACTATCGCGGCCTGATCCATGGCGTGCAATGTGCGCGTTACTGGGATATGGGTGAGGACGACAGGGAATTTAAATGGAATAACTATATCAGTCGCTACCATGCGCGCCATCTTGACCTCATGGATCTGCTCGCCATGTATACCGGGCGTGCCAATGCACCACTGGATGAACTGGCCAAATTAATCGGCTTTCCCGGCAAGCTGGGCATGGATGGCAGTAAAGTGTGGGAGGCCTACGAGCAGGGTAAGCTGGCAGAGATACGCAATTACTGCGAAACCGATGTGGTGAATACTTATCTCGTCTATATGCGCTTTCAGCTGATGCGCGGCCAGTTGACACGAGCCCGTTACGATAAAGAGTGTGAGCTGGTGCGTATTACCCTGGCCAAATCCGAAGAATTACACTGGAAAGAATATCTCGTTGCCTGGCCAACAGGCAAATAGTTATCCCATCATGAGTGCCCATTTATAGGCATTCTCGTTTAAAATTCGCCCCTTCGAATTAACTGGGCCGGACATGTTTCGGATTCAGTTGCCTGTTTACATTTCAACATCAAAATTATGACTACAAGTATCAAGCAGGAAAATATCGTCACCATAGAATCGCTGGACCAGGAAGGCCGCGGCGTTGCGCATCATGAAGGAAAAGTCATTTTTATTGATGGCGCCTTAACGGGTGAACGCGTTACCTACAGTTCTTATCGCAAGAAAGCAAGTTTCGAATTGGCCAAGGTCGATAAAATTTTGAAGCAGTCGTATATGCGGGTGCAGCCAAAATGCGTGCATTTTGATGTCTGCGGCGGTTGTTCCATGCAACATCTGGATGCGCGTGCCCAGGTTGCGGTAAAGCAGCGCATACTTGAAGATAATCTGCAGCGTATCGGCAAGGTCAAGCCGGAGCGCATCCTGCCGCCGATCTATGGAGAAACATGGGGCTACCGCCAGCGTGCGCGTTTATCTGTGCGCCATGTGCTGAAGAAAGAAAGAACACTGGTGGGTTTTCATGAAAAGAGCAGCCGCTATGTGGCGGACATGCAGCACTGCGAAATTCTGCCGCCCAAGATTGCAAGTCTGTTACCCCTGCTGGGAAAAATGAATGAATCGTTATCGATACGCGATCATTTGCCACAGATCGAATTGGCAGTTGGTGAGCATGTCGATGCGCTGGTGCTGCGTATTATGCAACCGTTGAGCGCGGCGGATGAAGAGATTATCAAACGCTTTGCTGATGAACATCAGGTGCAATTCTGGTTGCAAACCAAAGGGCCGGACACCGTCGTGCCGTTTTATCCGCTGGACGCACCAGCATTGAGTTATAGCATGCCTGAATTTGGCATCACCATGCCCTATTCACCCATAGATTTTACCCAGGTCAACAGCACGCTGAACCGGCTGATGCTCAGCCGCGCTATGCGTTTGCTGTCGCCGCAAGCGGGTGAACGTATAGCCGATTTTTTCTGCGGGCTGGGAAATTTTACCCTGCCGATAGCTCGCAGTGGTGCACAGGTTATGGGGGTAGAGGGGAGTGCGACGCTGGTCAAGCGTGCCGCGCAAAATGCAGCGTTTAACGGACTCGCAGTCAACACCAGCTTCGGTGCAATGAATCTGTTTGAAATGACAGAGAATGCTTTAGCCAAACTGGGCCATTTTGACAAATGGCTGATTGATCCACCCAGAGATGGCGCAATGGAATTGATAAAGTCTTTGGGAGAAGATGCGCCCTGGCGTATTGTTTATGTATCCTGTAATCCCTCAACGCTGGCGCGCGACGCGGATGTGCTGGTCAATGAAAAAGGCTATGTGATCAAAGCAGCAGGTGTCATGAATATGTTCCCGCATACTTCGCATGTGGAGTCGATCGCGTTGTTTGAGAAGATTTAACCGGGCCTTAAAATAAGGCGTTTATAAACGGAGTTGAAGTCTGTCCGCAAAAATTTTTTTAGTTTTATTGGAAATAGATTTTTAAATTACCATTTTCATTATGAACGTCATATCAGATCCACGACTGAGTGCATCTGACGGCGAAAGTGTTTCGTGCCAAGGTGCTGGCGGGCATCAAACAAGCCGGCCTCAGCTTGCCCGAACGCTACCCCGGGAAGTGGGTGGTGGATTGCAAAAGCGTGGGCACGGGAGAGAAGGCGCTGGTTTACCTCGGGCGCTACTTGTACCGGGGCGTCATTCAGGAGAAGAATATTATCTCCTTCAGTCATGGCCGTGTGACGTTTCGCTACCAAAACAGTGAGACCAAACAGTTTGAAACCCGCACC
>JANXWX010000209.1 GCA_025350915.1 Nitrosomonadales bacterium | reverse complement strand
TCTTCCGGCATGTCGGCGGTGCTGGCGTGCGTGATGGGACACCTTAAAGCGGGTGACCATATCATCGCGTCGCAGAGCGTGTTTGGATCGATCATAAATCTGTTTAACAATGTGATCAAGAAATTTGGCGTTGAGACGACCTATGTGTCGGCAACCAATTCGACCGAGTGGCAGGCGGCGATCAAGCCCAACACCAGAATGTTGTTTCTGGAAACGCCGTCTAATCCGCTCACCGAGGTGGCCGACATGGCGGCGATTGCAGCGGTGGCAAAAAGCTGCGGTGCGCTGCTGGTGGTGGACAACTGTTTCTGTACGCCGATCTTGCAGCGTCCGCTCGATTTTGGCGCGGATATCGTGATTCATTCCGCCACCAAATATCTGGATGGACAGGGGCGTGTTTTAGGCGGAGCAGTATTGGGCAGCAAGAAAAATATGGAAAGCGTATTTCAGTTTTTGCGCATCACCGGCCCCACCATGAGCGCCTTCAATGCGTGGATATTTCTGAAGGGAATGGAAACCCTCAAGATACGTATGGATGCCCACAGCGCCAATGCGTTGGCACTCGCGCAGTGGCTGGAGAAACAGCCGAATGTGGCGCGCGTATATTACCCCGGTCTGCCCTCGCATCCGCAACACCAATTGGCAATGAAACAGCAGAAAACCGGCGGCGGCATTGTTGCCTTCGAGGTCAAGGGTGGCAAGGAAGCGGCGTGGCGCGTGATCGACAATACGCAGATGCTCTCAATCACTGCAAATCTGGGCGATACGCGTACCACCATCACCCATCCGGCGAGCACTACCCATGCACGGATTACGCCGGAGGCTCGCGCGGCGGCAGGCATCACAGAAGGCGTGATCCGCATCGGCGTGGGGCTGGAAGCGGTAAGTGATATCCAGGCTGATCTGGCGCGCGGTCTCATATGAACCAGCTTGCAGCACAGGTTGGTACAGCGCTGCACGAGCAAGGCATGGTGCTGGCAACCGCTGAATCCTGTACGGGCGGTGGTGTTGCCACTGCCGTTACCGAAATTGCCGGCAGCTCGGCTTGGTTTGATCGGGGTTTCGTCACGTATGCTAACCAGGCTAAGATGGATATGCTTGGTGTATCGCCCTCAACACTTCTGCGCTTCGGCGCAGTGAGCGAAGCAACGGTGCGCGAGATGGTGGAGGGTGCATTGCAGCACAGCCATGCACACATCGCGCTGGCTGTCAGCGGTATTGCCGGGCCCGGTGGTGGTACGCCGGAAAAACCGGTGGGGACTATCTGGTTTGCATGGGGTATCAAAGGGGAATTGAGTGCCGCACGCAAGTATTTATTGGAGGGCGACCGTGCCGAAATTCGTCAACAGGCCGTGAATATTGCGTTGCAGGGTGTCATTGATTTGCTGAAGAAACACACAGCAATCGCATAGCCGGGGACTTGTTTTGTAGGCTTAATCGCGATTAAGCCGCAAATTCAGTTTGGCGGGTTAAGTCAATTTTTACCGCACTTTGAGCAAAGCCATGAAATCGTCAACGGGGATAGGCTTGCCAAATAAATATCCCTGGAAAGCCTGACAGCCGCGCAATTCAAGAAATTCAAGCTGTGCTTTGGTTTCTACACCTTCCGCAATCACATCCAGGCCCAATGCCTCTGTCATCGCGATGATGGTCTGCACGATGGCGGCATCATTGGGATCAGTGGCGATGTCACGAACAAAGGACTGGTCTATCTTGATCTGTTTCAATGGCAGGCGTTTGAGATACTGCAAAGACGAGTAGCCGGTACCAAAATCATCCATCGAGAAGCTGACCCCTAACTTTTTTATTTCACGCATGATGTTGATCGTCTCTTCTACATTTTCCAGAACTGCGCTTTCAGTCAGTTCTAGCTTGAGCAGTGAAGCTTTTGCATCACACTCGAGCAATATTTGTTGCACCTGCTGTACGAAATCAATCTGGCGGAATTGTTTGGCGCTGACATTGACAGCCAGGGTTAGGTCGAGTGTCAGTGAGTTCAGTTGCCAAACTTTGAGTTGTGTGCAGGCGGTTTTCAGTACCCATAGTCCGATCGGTATGATCTGTCCCGTTTCTTCAGCCAGTGGAA
The DNA here is from genome assembly GCA_025350915.1 of Nitrosomonadales bacterium. Taxonomy (GTDB): domain Bacteria; phylum Pseudomonadota; class Gammaproteobacteria; order Burkholderiales; family Gallionellaceae; genus 39-52-133. The sequence continues at coordinate 97 of JANXWX010000209.1, read as the reverse complement.
TAAATTCCATCGGTGAAACCAGTCCGCGCACCGGGTGTTGCCAGCGTAGCAGCACTTCCGCACCCAGCGGACGGCCCAGGTTGTCTACTTGAATTTG
>JANXWX010000197.1 GCA_025350915.1 Nitrosomonadales bacterium | reverse complement strand
GTGCCGTAGGTATGCTCTGCGAGTAGAAAAAATTGGTGATGATGATGAAGCAGCTGAGGTAGATCAGCAGCGTGGCGTCACGCATCGCGCGCAATTCAAGCAGCTTCAGCGAAACCAGTATGATCAGCAGCGTCACTCCGGCTTCTCGCCCAAACAATGTGTGGTAACTGATTTGTATTCCGGCGACGATGGCGATCGTGATGCTGAGCAATAACCAGCGAGGCGGCAGAGGGTTGCCACTGTAGGCCAGATAAAATCGCCAGGCCAATATCATTGCACTGAGAATGCTGATCCACTCCGGGAGATGTTCAGCATGGGGCGCGATCACCAAAAAAATACTGGCGATCACACCATAGAGCAGGTGTGAAGAGAGTTTCATGATTCGCTCAAACCATACAAAGCAAGGGCACGCAGGCACTCGGTTTGATGCACTGCGCTATGTTGTGGTGAAATTTCACCATTGGGCAAGCGTAAACCATAAAGCAGATTTTGTTTGTCCGCATCCAGTACCCACCGCGTGAGAAGTTCCAGCTTGCGCTCGGTCGCGATATTTGGCAATTGCAACCAGTCCAGCCACAATTCCTGTCCCTGGTAAGCGGAAAACTGTTTTACCTGCAGGCCTTGTTCGCGTGCAAAGGCTTTCCACGCAATACGTGGCAGGGTATCTCCCGCCACATAATTGCGCAGGCCGTAAAAATCTTCATCACCTGCCCCTGTCATTTTTCCGTTGCCATTTTGCATTGAAATGGAAGGTAGAGGCTGAGCTACAGCAGGTTTCGGGTAAACCAGACATCGCACATCAAAATGTATATAAGACCAGGCCCTGAACAGGCCAAATGGAAACACGGTATGCAGCGTTAGGCGCTCACTATCAAGCCAGCCTCGTTGAGTAGCGGGTATGGTAAGTTGAACCGGGGTAGAGCACTGTGCAGGCAGATCGAAAACAGTGCTGTGTCCATTGTCGTTTTGCAATTGAATCTGGTAACGAACCAGCGTGCCGGGGTTGTTGAAGTGAAATACAAACTGTGCCTGCTCCCCAGTAAATACGGCGGCAACATGGCCTGCGTGTATCTCAAGCTGCGCCATATTGCGAAAGGTATACAGCATGCTCATGCCGGCGATGGTTGCCAGCAGAAAGGTAAGTACATAACCCAGACTCAGGTTGTAATTGATATCCCCAAGCAGCATCAACACCAGCACAAAGGCAAAGGCAAAACCTTGCCGCGTGGGCAGGATGTAGATGCGCCGCTGGTTGAGCACTACCGTGCCGGTTTCTACCGTGCGGCGGAATGCCCAATTGCGGAATGTTTGCTTAAGAGCGTTACGCACTTTTTTCAATAGTTAAGGAATCGCCACTGCCTCAATCAATTCGCGTGCCAGTTTATCGCCATCGGATATTTGCACATCCCGCACACTTTGCAGGCGGTGGCTGGCGACACCCGGCAATACTATCTGGATGTCTTCGGGGAGGACTGCATTACGTCCATCCAGCAGTGCCCAGGCCCGGGCGGCGGCCAGCAGCGAGAGGCCGGCGCGGGGCGAAAGGCCGTGAACGTAGCGGGCCGATTCGCGGGTGTGGCGCAGGATGGCCTGTATGTAATCAAGCAGGGCAGGTGAGGCAATAACCTGCCTGACCTGTTGTTGTAACGCAAGTAACTCGGTGGCTTCCATTTGTGGTGCAAGTTTGGCGACTATCTCGCGCCTGTCTACGCCGGATAATAATCCGCGCTCGGCTTGGGTATCGGGATAGCCCAGCTGGATGCGCATCAAAAAACGGTCGAGCTGGGATTCCGGCAAGGGAAACGTGCCGATCTGATAGCTGGGATTTTGTGTTGCGATCACAAAAAAAGGGACGGGCAATCGATGGGTATGGCCTTCGATGGTGACCTGCTGTTCTTCCATGGCTTCAAGGAGCGCGCTTTGTGTCTTGGGGGTGGCACGGTTAATCTCATCCGCCAATATCATCTGGTTAAAGATGGGGCCGGGGTGAAACTTGAAATCACTGCTTTCGCGCTGGTATACCGATACACCGAGAATGTCCGCAGGCAGCATGTCGCTGGTGAACTGTATGCGCTGAAACTGCAAGTCTAGCGTTTGCGCCAGCACATGTGCCAGCGTTGTTTTGCCCACTCCCGGCAAGTCTTCAATCAACAAGTGACCCTTTGCCAGCAAACAGGTCAGCGCCAGCCTGATTTGATGCGGTTTGCCGAGGATCACTTGCTCGGCTTCATGTATGACCTTGTGGAGCGGGTTAATCATGGATAACGTTGCCTTATATAAGATAATTCACTGTACTATATGCCCTTGATATTACGGTGGTGGCGTTATGATATTGTAAAATGAGCCATCATGATGATGTGGTTTATTTTGGGCGAAGGTTAAATTAAGCCGTAAATATGACGTAATAATGGCAAGGCCTGCCATTTACTACTGAAGCAAGTTACCCGTGTCAAAACCTGGGGAGTCGTTTGTGAACAATGATATTAAATTGTTAAAGAGCCTGGATAAGCTCCACTTTAATACGGGTGCGCGAATTGGCGTCGGGGTAACGGTTGTATTCATGCTGGCATTGACTTTTGCAGGGCTGAATTATATGTCCCAGGTCAACCAGCGGATGAAAGACATTGTGGAAAGCAATAATGTCAAAACCGAAATGGCAAATATTATGCAAAGCGCTCTGCGCGAACGTGCGCTCAGTATGTATATCATGACCATAGTCAAGGATGATTTTCTGAAAGATGACGAATATCAGCACTTCAATATGTTGGGCACCCAGTATTACATCGCACGCAAACATATGGAGAGCCTTGCTTCCTCGTTCGAAGAACAGAGCATTCTAACCCGTATCGGCGGTTTAACCCGTGATGCGCAACACGATGTGCAAGAGGTCGTGGAAAAATTAATCAAGGGTGGGGTTATCAATCTCCAGGATGCAATTGCTGGTCGTGTAATGCCCAAGCAAAAGCTGATTTCAGACCAGGTGGGAAAATTGGTAGCGTTGCAGAAAATTCAAACCACCGCTGCGGTCACTGAAGCTGAAGTATCTTATCAAACAGCGCGAAAATTAATGTTGGGTTTGGGTGCGCTGGCGTCCTTCATGGTTGTGCTATTCGCAATGCTGGTAGGCCGTAAGATGGCGAAACAGGCGCATGATCTGGAACATCAGGCTTTTTATGACGAATTGACAAACTTGCCCAATCGGGCGCTGTTTCTTGATCGATTAACGCATGTG
>JANXWX010000149.1 GCA_025350915.1 Nitrosomonadales bacterium | reverse complement strand
ATTTCAGGTCGGGTGTAATAAGCGCCGAAAGATTTCTGGTTGATGTATTTTTCAAAGATGTAACCCAGCACATCGGGGTTGATTTCGTCGGCATTGCCGCCGGGGGTGTCGTCCAGATTCCACGAGAACGAGGCGAACAGTTTGAAGATACCGTCGAATGCATGATCCGGTATGCGCAAGGTCGTGCCCAGCCGGGGCTGCTTGTCTGAATCAAGCTCAAGCTTGTGGTGCAGAAACAGGCCGCCGTTGAGGTAGGGAATGTCGCCGGTCAGCGTTTGCACGGCGGGGGTGCGATCTCCCTTGGGCTTGGCGAATGCCTCGAAGAACAGCGCGCTCAGGAATTCACCAAAGAATCTATCCGGCCCGAGATTTTTCGAGTCCTCGAATTTCTTCGGCAGGTAATCGTAATCGGCGTGATCGAGAAAACCTTTCCTCTGCATGAACCAGACGAACATCAGCCGGTTGAGTATCACCGAGGCGTACCAGCGGCGGTCGCGCTCGTCGTCTATGCCTTTGATTTCAGCGAGCAGGTTCTGGTGCTGCTCCTGATAGGCGGTAAAAAAACGCTTGGTGGTTTTTTCCACATCCAGCGCAGTTTCCATGCGGCGCGCCACTTCCAGCACGGGCAGACGGCCGGAGGCATCCAGCTCATAAAGCTCCACCACCATGGCCTGCAACTTGGAGACGAACAGGTCTATGGGCTGACCACGAAAGTATTCGTGGCGGCGGGGAATATTTTTGGGCTTGCCTGTTTCTGTGTCCTTGGTGCGCTTAACCCAGTACCACAAGCTTTGGGAGGGTTGTTTGTCACGATCAAGAAAGATCAGCAGGTTCTCATAGTGCGATTGCGACACCTGCCGCCAGATCGCCATACGCTGCGCCTCATCCGGCCAGCCGGTTTCGGTGACCACTTCCAGCACGGCAACCCCGGACAATTCGGCAACCATGCGCCGCCGGTAGCGGATATCTTTGGCTTCATCCTCCTGCCATGCGCGTTCACTTACAGGCGGATGATTCCAACCCAGCACATCGGTGAACAGCAAGTTGAAATTCAGTTGCTGGAGGTGAGTACTGAATTGTTGCAGGTTGAGTTTTGACATTTAAATGGCGTTTCCGATTTTTGAGGCGATTAGCGCCATCGAGCAAACGATTTTCGGCTCATGTTGCGCCGCATCATCTTCGGCGTAAGTGAGTTGATTTTCTTCGCGTAGTGATTTCACGGCATCGCCCAGTTGCTCATCATTTACGCCGCTGCGCATTAACCTGTTAAGCGTATCGGCGGCGCTTTCCAGCAAGGGTCGGTTGTAGATGTCATCGATGGCGCGATCCAGTTCATCATCGGCGAACAGAGAGCCGCGCAGGCTGCGAGCATATTCCTTGAGGCGGTCGTAGCACTTGCGGCGCGGGCTGGAAGGCCGCCCCAAGCCACCTCCCACGGCCTTATCCTGAGTTATGGCTAGCTTAAGTCCTACAGCCACCAAGTCGTGGTGATTTTCGGCACGTTCCAGTGCAGGTTCTTCCGGTGCGCATTCAGCCGTGCGCAGAATGGTAAATTGAGATTCGGTGATGGCCAGGCCTTGTGCATTAACCCAGGCTAAGTGGTCGTTGCCTTCGGGGGATTTGACGTAGACAAGGGCGCTATCGCCCTCTGCCAAAGCTCTCTCCCCCAGCCACTCTCCCGCACGCGGGCGAGGGGAATTAAGGCGCTTGGCGGTGTATATGACGGGTGGCAGGGCTTCAATTTCTCGCGCCAGTGCCGGGTTATTTTCGGTAGCCGTTTTCCAGATTTGCCAGGCATAGGAAGCAAGGTCAACTTCATCATCCTGATCATCCAAAGCGCCTGCAGTTTGCAGGGAGAGTTTTCGTAATCGGTCAGCATCTTCATCCTCGAAGAAGGCCTCGTCCGTTCCAACCACTTCAGCGTTTTCATGCAGGCGCTGGTTGATGCGTGAACGCAGATTGATAAGTTTCTCCACGCCATCAGCAGGCAGGAAGGAGTAGCAACGAATCTCCTCAGCCTGCTGTCCAATTCGATCCACACGACCTGCACGCTGAATAAGTCGGATGATCGCCCAGGGCAGGTCGAAATTCACCACCACGGCACAGTCTTGCAAGTTCTGACCTTCGGATAGCACGTCGGTAGAGATCAACACTCGCAGCTCATCTGTCTTGTTTATTTGTGCATGATTGGACTGCGGCGAGAAGCGGCAGGCAACGGCATAAGGATCGGCAGAAGCACCTGTGACTGTCACCAGAGCCTTGATGCCGCGTGCTTGCAGGGCGCGACCCAGGTAGCGGGCGGTGTCGGCAAACTGGGTGAATACCAGCACTTTGTCTTTCGGGTGCCCGGCCAAAAGTCTTTCGGAGCCGTGGGTGCGCGCAATGAGTTTTTCCAATTGGGCGAGCTTACGGTCTTGCTCGATATTCCAGGAGCCGTAACGGTTAAGCAGCTCGCGTAATGCCGCCACGTCCTCGGCAAGATGTTCGTGCAGTTCTTTTTTGAACAGCCGCGAGCTGATCCATTTGAAGCGTTTGCGGTATTCATCCGCATACTGGCGGTAGATTAGTTCAGCCGGGCTATTTGCATCGCTCTCGGCTTCTTCAATCACTCCGTCCAGCAAATCTTCCTGCTCGGCATGCAAGCCTTCGGCATCTTCATCAAACCGGTCGGCATCGAGAATGCCCGCATCCAGTGTGCCGATGGGCAGCTCCAAGTCGTTATCAATCGCGTACAGGTAAATTTCGTTGCGCAGGATGTGCCGCTCTATGGATTGCATGAAGGAGAAACCGCTCGATTCCAGCCGCTTGAACAGGTTGGTGCGGCAAAAACCAATCAGCCGCTTGCCCGCCTTGCCAAGGTCGTCCATCTGCTTGCGTTCAACGGCACTGGCAGTTTTCAATTCCACAGGTTCTGCGTAGCCCCCCAAGCCGTAACGTGATAAGCGCAATCGATTTATCACATCCACCACTTCTACCGAAAACAGTTTGGCGTATTGGTCCGTGGGATCATTTTCATCCACAGCAAAGCCGAGAGAAATCGGCTTGCGCGTTGGGAAATAGAGTTTCTCCCCCGTACGCACTTTGAGGTAACGGCGGCCTGTTGTGGCATCCCGCTCGGTGTAGTGCTGAATGATGAAGCTGCGCGTGCGGCGCACCATGTAGAGACGGATCAGTTCGCGCCAGTCATCGAGCTCGTCACTTTTTTCCATCGCCAAAATCGAGTGCGGCGGACATTGATACTGACGCTCGAATTGCGCGTCAGTCATATCTTTTTTGCGCATGAAGTGTTCTGGCCGAACGCCGATATTGGCGCGTTCTTCAACGAAAAGCCGCAGTTGCGCAGAAAGATCGGTAAGTGTTTTGTTGTAGGGTGTGGCCGTCAACAGAATGACACGCGCATCGCTTTGTTTCACATATTCGGAGATGGCCTTGTAACGGCGGCCTTCACGGTTGCGCAGGTTGTGGCTTTCATCAATCAGTACAAGCCGGTAACGTTTGAGGTCTTTCAACCCCTTGGTCTTGTGTACCACGTGCGTTAGCGACATCACTGCACCGCGCAGCCCATATTCCTTGCGGTAGTGCTCCCACATCGGCACGAGGTTCTTCGGGCAGATGATGAGGGTTTCATAGTTAAGGTCGTCTTCTACCATGCGTGCCAACGCAGTGGCCATCATGGTTTTACCCAGCCCCACCACGTCACCGATGATGACACCACCGCGCCGATGCAAATGGCGTGCGGCAATTTTCACCGCTGCCTTTTGGAAATCGAACAGCTCTTCATCAAAACGTGTCGGCAAGCGAAACTGACTCAAGCCTGCGCGCGCCTCGACGCTGAGGTGATAAGCCATGTTCAGGTAGATGTGATAAGGCGGAACCAGTGTTTCACGCGCCCAGCTTTGTTCGATGACATCTGCCAGTTCGGCTGAAAGATCAAGACACCAGCGATCCTCCCAGCGAGCGTCGAACCAAATTGAAAGTTTATTGGCAGCATCGTGATCGAGCACGTCAACATTCAGTTCACCTTGTTTGGAAAGACCTGAAAAAGTGAGATTGCTGCTGCCGACGAATCCCGTTATCGGGTTGTTGATGTCTTTGCGGAACAGGAGATAAAGTTTGGCATGCAACGGATAGGGCAGAAATAATTTGACCTGCACCTTACCTTCGCGCAATTGTTTGGCGAGTCGTTGCAAACCTTTTTCGTCAGAGGAAGTTGGAATACCAAAGGTAATTTGCTCGCGCAGATGCGCGGCAAATTTATGCTTGATTTCGCTGGCACGAGCGTTGTCCATCAGTACATCATCGCCAACTATCTGGTACAGCGCACGCACCTCTTCATGGGGCGGGCGTTGCATTCCTATCAATACGCGGCAACGCTGCCCAGCATCGGGCTGCCACTCGGCAATCAGGTCATCAATCGTGCGCCAACCGCGCAGGTTGAAATAACCCACACAAAAATCTGCGCGCTCGGAGATAGCAAGCGTGTCGCGCAAGATGGGAAGCAAGTGCTGATCTATGTTATCAAAGACGCGTGGCATTTATTATTTTTCTAAGCCTGCTGGCTGCTCCCTATTGGCTCTGATCCCACAACTCTTTATTCTGCGAATTGCGCGGCTGCACCAAGCCAAAATGGGCATAGGCATTGGCCGTTGCCATACGCCCGCGTGCGGTGCGCTGCAGGTAGCCCTGTTGAATGAGGTAGGGTTCAATCACGTCTTCTATCGTGTCGCGTTCCTCGCCTATGGCGGTGGCGAGATTGTCTACGCCTACCGGACCGCCCATGAATTTTTCGATCACGGTCAGCAACAAACGTCTATCCATCACATCCAGCCCCTGCGCATCCACGTCGAGCATGGTCAGCGCGGCGTCTGCCACGGCACGCGTGGCTTCGCCCTGCGCGCGCACTTCGGCGTAATCGCGCACACGGCGCAACAGGCGGTTGGCAATGCGCGGCGTGCCGCGTGAACGCCTGGCAATTTCCAGTGCGCCATCCTGGAAAATGGGCATTTCCAGCAGACCGGACGAGCGTGTCACAATGCGCTGCAGCTCACTGGTGGTATAGAACTCAAGGCGTGCCACGATGCCAAAACGGTCGCGCAGCGGGTTGGTCAGCATGCCCGCGCGCGTGGTGGCACCCACCAGCGTGAACGGCGGCAAGTCGAGCTTGACCGAGCGCGCCGACGGCCCCTCGCCTATCATGATATCAATCTGATAATCCTCCAGCGCGGGATAAAGGATCTCCTCCACTACGGGAGACAGCCGATGTATCTCGTCTATAAACAATACATCATTGGGCTCAAGGTTGGTCAGCAGCGCAGCAAGGTCTCCCGCACGCTCCAGCACCGGACCGGACGTGTGGCGCATATTAACGCCCATCTCGCGCGCAATGATGTGTGCCAGCGTCGTTTTACCCAAGCCGGGCGGTCCGAACAGCAACACATGGTCGAGCGGTTCCTTGCGCTTTTTTGCCGCCTCGATAAATATTTCCAGCTGCTCGCGTATCTTTTCCTGGCCCACATATTCACCCAGCATCTTGGGCCGCAGCGCGCGTTCCAGCACTTCTTCCTGCACTGACACCACGGCAGGGGAAATAATACGACTGGCGCCTAAATCGTCGTGTTCAATCATGATTTTGACAAGAATTTTAACGCTTGGCGTATGCCGTCAGACACGCCCGCATCCGCTGGCAACTGTTTGCTTGCCCAGTCCGCTTCTTTTTCGTTGTAGCCCAATGCCAGCAAGGCATTGACTATGTCGGCGCTGTGCGTGGAAGTCGTTCCTTTGGCTGCACTGGATGGTTGCGCAGTGAACTTGCCTTGCAGTTCCAGCAACAGGCGCTCGGCGGTTTTTTTCCCCACGCCGGGTATCTTGGTCAAACGTCCAATTTCTTTGTTAACCACAGCAGCCGCAAGGTCAGCCAGGCTCAAACCGGACAGCACCGACAGCGCCAGCTTCGGCCCCACGCCACTTATTTTCAGCAACTGACGAAATGCTGCGCGCTCATCATGCGTACCAAACCCATACAACAATTGCGCATCTTCGCGCACTACCAGATAGGTATGCAACACCACCCGCTCATTCAGCCCCGGCAGGTTATAGAACGTGCTCATCGGCACATCGACCTCATAGCCCACGCCCTGCACATCCAGCAGAATCTGCGGCGGGGTTTTTTCCAGCAAAACTCCGGTTAATCGACCAATCATTTATTACTTCCTTAAACTAACGGGCATGACAATGAAATACCACAATAATATATTCTCAACGCTCGTTCCTCCGCCCTAACCCTCCCCCGGCGGGAGAGGGGACAAACGAGTCGCTTCGCGACACTCAAATTAATCGGCCATTTTTTACCCGCAAACCCAAGGTAGACATCTTTCCTAATCCTGTGCCCGCATGCGCATGACATATCGCGCATGCCAGCGCATCTGCCGCATCCGCGCCTGGCTTGCCATCCAGCGCCAGCAGGCGCATCACCATGTCCTGCACCTGCCCCTTGTCGGCATGCCCGTTACCGACCACCGACTGTTTAACCTGCAACGCGGTATATTCGGCTACCGTCAAATTTGCCAGCACGCCCGCACAGAT
>JANXWX010000125.1 GCA_025350915.1 Nitrosomonadales bacterium | reverse complement strand
TGGGGTGGCATGTGGTGCCCGCCGCAGATTGAAGACGGTTTGGGTGTGGCGGATGATTATGTGCAACGCAACGGCATAGCGGTCAGCGAGAGAATCGAGATGGAGGAATTTACGCATACCTTCACCCATTTCAAGTTGCATATCACGCCCGTGCTGCTAAGGCTGAATGCTAAACCCGCGCGGGTTCAGCAAACCGGTAGTGAGTGGCTGGATGTCGATACGGCGCTGAAATCTGCGATACCTGCACCCGTACGTAAATTGCTATTGCTGCTGCGGCCCTTAACGAAAACGAGCTAACTCGGGGTCGTCGATTGCCTGTTCGGGCAAACCGGTAATGCCAGGCAACTCATGCAACAAGGGCATGCCGCCTTTTAATTGTATCTTGCCCTGCGCGTCTTTCCACACGATAGCCGGTGTGCCTGTAATCCCCAGTTGATGCATAAGTTCGCTGTTTGCTTGCAACTGTTTGTTGCTCGCTGCGGTGGATTTTGTCGGCTTGATACCGCCATCATGATTTTTCAGACTGTACTTCTGCTCATTTTCAGAGAATGCCGCGAGACGATCTTTCGCCTGCAAAATTGCTGCGGCCTTACCTGTTGAAGTGTCCTTCAGATAGGCGACGGGTATCCAGCGAACCTCTAATCCGACTTTTTCATAATACTGGAAAGCTTTCCAGGAAAAATGACAGAACGGGCAATTAGGGTCAAAGAAAGCATACACCACAGACTTGGGTGATTTGAGCGTGCCCTCGGCAATATAGGTTGAATTTTCTAGTGCAGAATAAACAGGGGTGAGATCAGGTTTAGGTATGTACAGATCGGCATAGTGCTCGGTTAAATTTTTTCCTGATGCATCGATCATGTCACCGGCAAACAAAGTTTCATTATCCGCGGATGAAAATATAATCATGTAGCGATCATCCTTTGAAATGACCCAGCCCTTCATCTGCGCAGCGGCGGGGAAGGTTTTGGCGATCTTGGCGCCGGAATCGATGATTCCCTGAATTTGCTTGGGAATATCTTCGGCATGCGCATTGCTGGCGAAAGTAACGACAGCAAAAAACGTAAGTGCGGCGATTGATTTAATGAAAGACAAGTTAGTTCTCCAGAGTGTGGTTTTAATAAAAAGTCGCAGGATAATTTTTGTGGCGTTGATTAGTGTGTGTAGGCAGGGTTAAGTTCCTGCCTGAATCGCAGTTAGTCATGACTTGTGTAAAGACGAACTATTGTGATGAAATATTCCAATAACCCGGGAGGTGTGATCAGTTTTCTGGACATGTAGCCTCGTTATGCTGAGATGCTAAGGCATGGTATAAGTCAGAAACCAATTGCTTACTCTTCTCCCCAGGGTTTTATCAATCCCTGTGCCACTCCTAAGTGATCCAGTATCCGCGCCACTACAAAATCCACTATATCCTGCACACTCTGCGGATGATGATAAAAACCTGGATTAGGTGGCATGATCACTGCACCGGCATGCGATAGCTTAAGCATGTTTTCAAGATGTACCGCGGAGAATGGCATTTCTCGGGGCACCAATATTAATGCTCGTTTTTCCTTGAGCATGACGTCGGCTGCACGTGAGATCAAGTCGTCGCTGATGCCGCCCGCAATCTTGCCCAGAGTGCCCATGGTACAGGGGCAGATTACCATCGCATCGCCCGGGTTGGAACCTGAGGCCATCGGAGCGTACCAGTCCTGAATGCCGTATACATTTAATTCACCATTAAATGTACCAAACCTTTCCTTTAACAATTTTTCTGCGTCCTGTGGACGATTCGGCAATACAAAATCCATTTCCTGTTTGGCTACAATTTGCGCTGCCTGTGAATACACCAGGTTTACGCGCTGCCCGCTTTGCAGCAGACAGTCCAGCAGGCGTATTCCGTAAGGCAGGCCGGAAGCACCCGTAAAGGCTAGCGTAATCGTTTTCATGAGTTGAAACCCGTTAAAGCCAGATTAATTGTTTTCAAGTAGGCGCCCCTTTTGAATTTGTGGCGATTCAATAAAATGCGCCGCGATCAAGCCGTTTGTAGTGCCGAATACTAGCGCAGCCAGTGCAAAAACGGGCAATAAATAAGCGAGTCCGGTATGCGGAATCAACCAGAAATAGACTAAAAGTAATTGCCCTGTCATGTGAGCAAAGGCGGCTAGTATGCTGTGTGTCACCGGTCCAAACCAGTTTGAGGGCAGATGCTGGCAGGCACCCAGAATACCCAGACTTAATACAGCACCGGAAAGACCCAGAAAAAATCCCGGCGAAAGAAAATTTCCCATGATTAAGCCACCGGCAAAAACCCGCAGCAATGAAACCCATACTGCGGTGCGCCAGCCGTAGCGTGCCAGCACAATCAGCGTGACGATGTTGGCCAGGCCAGGTTTAACACCGGGTAGCGGCGAGGGTATAGCCGCTTCAAGTACTGAAAGGCCAAGCGCGAATGCGGCCATACGAGCAATGTGATGGTCGCTTGCTGTCGTGGCGAGTTTAATAACTGAGGCTGTCATAGTGTTTGCCGCCGCCGGTGAGTTCAAGGCTGACTTGGTTAGGCAGGCAGATAGAAGCCTCGCCTGATCGTTTTAACCAGCCCTGGCGCACGCAATATTGACGGGGGCTGGGGTCAGAAGTAATGCGCGCCTGGTGATTTTGGATGGAGATCACAGTGAGGCCCAACGGGCCGGGAACCTCTATTTCAAGGTTGCGTGACAATGAGAGCTCACGAAATATTTTACCCCCGCTACGAATGATCACCTTGTCAGCGGAGCCATTAAACCAGACTGCGCCTGCAAGCCACACTGTGAACAGGCATCCTGCCAATATAACAAGCCAGTCTCCTGATTTAATGTATTGCATAATGATCAGTGCGTGGCAATGAGTTCGCGGTGCCGCAACAATACCTGCTGCTGTGTTTTGAAATGACCGGCCAGTTTTTCTGCAAAGTAGACTGACCGGTGCTGCCCGCCGGTGCAGCCGATGGCGACAGTGAGGTAGCTGCGGTTGTCATCGATAAAGCAGGGTAACCAGTCGCTGACAAAACGGCTGATGTCAGCAAACATTTTTTGTGCGCTGGCAGATTTATCCAGAAAATCAATCACAGGCAAATCGCAGCCGGTGAGTGGACGCAGCAGAGGATCGTAATGCGGGTTGGGCAGGCAGCGCACATCGAACACCAGATCGGCGTCTAGCGGTATGCCGTGCTTGAATCCGAATGATTGAAATAACAGGGTCAAGTGCGCGCGGTCTACTTTGATAAAGTCCTTTATCCATAACTGCAGCGCGTTGGCGCGCAGGTCGCTGGTATCGATATGGTGGCCGATGCTTGCGATGTCTGCCAACAGCCCGCGTTCACGCTGTACGCATTCGGGGAGCGTAAGACCTTGCTTTTGGCCTGCTACAGGTCCGGTATCGCTGAGCGGGTGACGACGGCGCGATTCGGAATAGCGTTTTACGATGGTATCGGTCTGTGCATCCAGAAACAGCAAATGTACATCGACACCGCGCTGTTTGAGCCGCTCAATTTGTTGGGGTAGCTGCTTTACGCTGCTGCCGCTGCGCACATCTATGCTGACGGCAATGCGCTTGTAACCGGATTGATCAAGATTGGAAATTAACGAAGGCAATAATTCAACCGGTAGATTGTCCACGCAGTAATAGCCGCTGTCCTCCAGTACTTTCAGGGCAACACTCTTGCCCGAGCCTGATAATCCGCTGATCAGAAAAAGTTGCATGGGCGTTATGCCTATTGTTCCAGCATTTTCTGTTCGTGGCGTTCAATGAATTCTTTCATTGTGTCTATGCCACGTTGCTGCAGCACAAAATTGCGCGCGGCAGCTTCAACAAGCACGGCAAGGTTGCGGCCGGCTACCACGGGGATATTCACTGATCGAATCTTGATACCCAGCACTTCCTGAAAGCTCGCATCGACCGGCAGTCGATCAAGCGTGGATACATCGCCTCCTGCAGGCCGATGCAGGTGTACGATCAGCTTCAGGCTTTTCTTGCGGCGCACCGACGTTTCACCGAACATGGTGCGTATATTCAGCATGCCCAGGCCGCGCACCTCGAGAAAATCGCGCAGTAATTCCGGGCAGCGTCCCTCCAGCGTTTCAGGGGAGATACGGAAAAATTCAGTTACATCGTCTGCCACCAGACCATTGCCGCGAGTGATGAGCTCGAGGCCCAGTTCGCTTTTGCCCACGCCGCTGTCGCCGGTGATTAGTACGCCCACGCCCAGCACATCAAGAAATACGCCATGGCGGGTGGTAGACTCGGCCAACTCTTTAACAATGTAATGGCGCACCAGCCACATCAGGTGAACGCTACCCTGTGGAGAACAGAAGAGGGGCGTTTGGGTACGATTTGCGTAATCGATAAGTGCCTGTGGAATATTGTCCGTGCCAGCCACGATCAGGCAGAGCGAGCCGCCTTTTTCAAGCTGGGTAAAGGCTTTAATAAGATATTCAGGGCCGAGATCGCGCAAATAATCCAGCTCGATACTGCTGAAAACCTGAACCCAGTTGGGATGGATCAAGTTCAGATGGCCGATAAGTCCCCGGTTTGACGCGTTGATCTTCTCGCTATCAAGGATTTTGCTTGCCCCATCCGCTCCGGCAACCCAGCTTAATGCCAAGCGCTCCTGCTTGTCATCAAAAAGCTTCCGGATGTTAACCTGGGCCATTTACTCTGCCTTCCAGTTGCTGAATAGTTGGTGAATGACTGCGGGGTCGCTTGCATTTTGCAATTGCTCGCGAAATGCTTTATCGCTGAACATTTGCGCCAATTCTGCCAGCAGTTGCAGATGTACATCGGTCGCCCGCTCCGGCACCAGTAATACAAATATCAAATTTACCGGTTGTCCATCCGGTGCGTCGAAGGGAATGGAGTTTTCCGTTTTGATAAAAGCCGCAATGCCCTCGCGCAAGTTTTTAACACGGCCATGCGGGATAGCAACGCCCTGGCCCAAACCTGTGGAACCCAGTTTTTCGCGGGCGAACAAGCTATCGAAAACCTGGCTACGCGCAATTTGATGCGAGTTTTCAAATAACAGCCCGACACGTTCGAACACCCGTTTTTTACTGGTGGATTCAGAATCCAGCAGAATGTTTTCCGGCAGTAGCAGCTTACTGATTAGATTCATTGTTTCAACCATGATTCATATATGTGTAGCGCATAAATGGGCAAAGTATTTAACCTGCAAAAAAGGAAAAGGCGGCTGTGAGCCGCCTTGGTTTCTATTCAGCCGCTGCCTGATCACTGGTGTCATCATGCCGGCGTGCAGAATTTTTATCTTTGTGTTTTAAAATCTGGCGATCCAGCGCATCCACAAGATTGTCGATAGAAACATAGAGATTGCTGTCGTCAGTCTCGGCAAAAACCGTCTTGCCGCTCAGGTGCACGGTTGCTTCGGCTTTTTGCTTTAGTTTATCCACCGACAGGATGACGTTGATGTCGATAACATGATCGAAGTGACGTTTAATCTTCCCAAGCTTAGTGGTTACATGCTCGCGTATGGCTGGTGTAATTTCCAGGTGGCGTCCGGTGAGATTAATGTTCATGGTTTTCTCCTTGTTGTGGTTAGAGGGATTTGCGAAGATTGACCGGGAGTATATGCAGCGACTCCCGGTACTTTGCCACTGTACGCCGGGCGACCAATATGCCCTGCTGTGCCAGAATTTCAGACATGCGGCTGTCGTTCAGGGGATTTTGTTCATCCTCTTCTGCGACCATTTGCTTGATTATTTCACGTATGGCAGTGGACGAACATGAACCACCGGTTTTGGTGGCCAGGCCACTGCCAAAAAAATATTTAAGTTCAAAAATTCCAAACGGCGTGAGCATGAATTTTTGTGTGGTTACGCGCGATATTGTGGATTCGTGCAATTCCAGTTGCTCGGCAATTTCACGCAATACCAGTGGACGCATGGCAATCTTTCCGTGCTGAAAAAACTGGTGCTGACGTTCCACAATGGCTTGCGATACACGCAATATGGTATCAAAACGCTGATGCATATTTTTGATGAACCAGCGTGCTTCCTGTAATTGCCCAGCCATTTCCAGGGCAGTATTTTCGCCGCGATTTTGCAAAATATTGGCGTACACCTGATTGATACGCAGGCGCGGCATGGCTTCCGGGTTAAGTCGCGCACGCCAGATTCCGTTGTTGCGGGTCACCAGAACATCCGGCACAACATAATCAGCATCACTATGCCCGAAGGATTCGCCGGGTCTTGGTTTTAGATGGATGATTAGGTCCTGGGCGATACGCAATGCAGCATCATCGCAGTGTAAAACTTTTTTAAGTTTGCCGAATTCATGTGACGCGAGCAAATCAAGATGGGAGGCAACCAGGCGTTGCGCCAACGCCAGCCCCGGTGTTTCACTCGGATATGCCTGTAGTTGTAGAGACAGGCATTCACCTAAATTCCGCGCTGCTATGCCGGGCTCATCCATATGCTGCAATTGAACCAGCGCTGTTTCCAGGTCATCCAGTGTGATATCGAGTTCGTCCGGCAAAAATTCCGCAATCTCTTCCAATGATTGGGATAAATACGCATTGTCATCCAGTGCGTCGATTAACAGACTGATGATTTGTTTGTCCCGTTCTTCCAGCGGGCTTAAGTTTACCTGAGTAATCAGATGTTCACGCAGGCTGGGCTTGTCTGCGGCTACCTCACCATAACCGGCATCCTCGTCATCCGGGCTGTTGCCCGCTGAAAAAGAGGGTGTAGACCACTCGGTATCGTTCGACGGTGATTCCCGTTCGGGAGTGCTCTGCTCGCTGCTATTTGAATTGGTGGGCGTCAACGTACTGCTTTGGGCATCACCATGCGCATAGGATGTGCCAGCATCATCATCTTCGCGATCAAGAAATGGATTTTCATCCAGCAAGCGATCTGATTCCTGATTAACTTCAAGGGTAGAAAGCTGCAACAAGCGGATAGCCTGCTGCAACTGCGGCGTTAGCGTCAGTTGCTGGGACTGTCTGAGTTGTAATCCTACTTTCATACTATATTGTCTGCATTTGAGCTTGTTGGCAGCTGGATCTTCAACTTTAGGGCCATGCCAGCCGCTTTATAGCTTGAAATTTTCGCCAAGGTAAACTTTTCTTACGCTTTCATTATAGACGATTTCATCGGGCTTGCCTTCCGCCATTACCGATCCGGCATTGATGATATAGGCACGGTCACAGATGCCCAGTGTCTCGCGCACATTGTGATCGGTAATCAGCACGCCAATACCTCGTTCCTTGAGGAAACGGACAATTTTTTGAATGTCCAGTACCGCAATCGGATCGACACCCGCAAAAGGTTCATCCAGCAGGATAAAGCGCGGATTATTTGCCAGTGCTCGCGCAATTTCAACACGCCGGCGTTCGCCGCCGGAAAGGCTGATCGCCTGGTTGTCACGGATATGCGTAATATTGAGATCTTCGAGTAGCGCACTCAGCCTGGCTTGCAGCTCATCCTTGACATACCCCTGCAACTCGAGCACTGCCTGAATATTTTCTGACACAGTAAGGCGGCGGAATATGGACGCTTCCTGCGGCAGATAGCTTAAACCCAAACGCGCACGGCGATGAATGGGATAGTGCGTGATATTTTTATCGTCGATAAAAATATCACCGCCATCAGCTGCCACCAGGCCGACGATCATGTAAAAACTGGTTGTTTTTCCGGCCCCATTCGGGCCAAGCAAGCCTACGATTTCACCGCTTTTTACCGTCAGCGAAACATCCTGAACCACCGTTCTCGAACGATAGCGCTTTTTAAGGGAGGTGGTGCGTAATTCACTCATGTTATTTACTGTGGCGTGGGTGCAACTGTTGTTTTATTTGGGGCAGGCTGTGCGTTGGGCGCAACTGCACTGGCAGGCTCCTTTGGCTGAATGACGATTGTCACACGACCAGGTTTGCGTGTGCCCGGATTTTTTTCATCTGCACCGAAGACCTGAAACACGCCGGACTTTGTATTGTAGATAATGTGTTCGCCCTGCACATCATCCCCATTGCGTTTGACTCGTGCCTGGCCATAAATATTGGCGATCTCCATTTTACTGTCATATTCTATACGCTCACCAAAGCCTTCAGCATACTCATTCAGACCGTCGCGCTTCTGGCGGAAATGTGCAGGAAGCCCGCTGGCATTGACTTGGCTATTGCCGTTTTTATCCTGGGTAACCACAATTTTACTGGCTTCGATTAACAAAGTGCCCTGGTGCATTTGCACGTTACCCTCGAAAGTACTGGTCTGATTAATGTCATCGACCGTCACCTGGTCTGCTTCCATTTGCATGGGTTTATCCCGGTCGCCACGCTCCGCATGGCTCAGACTCATATGAGCGCAGAGCAGAAGGCAGGACAGGGTTAAAAGATTATTTTTTAACTGGTTCATATACCGTTTTAACTTGCGATAAAAATTTCACGATATGCGTTTTGTAATTCAATTCCATTCCAAGCGCATTTAAATTGGTACGTGCATCAACCAGTGATACAGCTAAATTGCTATCAGCCATGTCTTTGTTGGGTAGTACATGCAAATAATTTGTTTTGAAGGTGAGCTCGCTTTGCTTGGCGTAAGCCGGACGCACTATGGTGACATCATTGCGTAAAAATATCTCGTCACCCTTGTGGGAAATTTCGCCGTTAAGCGCAGTCATGCGCATGGGAGGGCGTTCAGCAGTATAGCTGGCGAGTTGCGGCGCCTCTAATAGTGTTGTGTCATCATCAGGGTAGTGCAGCATTTTATTTGCCGACATCACAAAACGAATCTTGCCTTTTTCATCCAGGGTGGTGGCTGTAAAGTTGTCGATAATGTAATCTGGATCATGCCTCAAATTTTTGCCGGTATCTGATTCGGGCGATTGAACCTGCAGATTGAGCCAATAGGTAGCCCCCAGCAGAAGCATTAACGGTAACAGCGGTAGCCAGCTGCGCAAACGATCTATCATGACAAATACACGGCCAGCTGTTTGTCTAACGTGCCCTGCGCCGCCATAATGAGTTCGCAGGTTTCGCGTACCGCGCCATGGCCGCCTTCGCGTTGTGTCAAATAGTGCGCATGGTCGCGTACCAGTTGCGGTGAGTTTGGTACGGTTATGGCCAGGCCCACACGTCGCATCACCGGCAAATCCACCACATCATCGCCCATGTAGGCGGCAGCATCCGGTGCAAGTTTCAGTTCCTCAAGCAGTCCCTGCATTGCAGGCCATTTATGCTCTACACCCTGATACAGCCGTGTAATGCCTAGATTTTTTGCACGCAACTCAACACAGCGGGACATGCGTCCGGTAATGATGGCAAGTTCAACACCGGAGGCTTTGAGCATTTTCAGGCCATGGCCGTCGAGAGAATTAAAACGTTTGAATTCTTCGCCGGAATCGGTGAGGTAAAGGCCGCCATCGGTGAGGATTCCATCCACATCCAGGGCGATCAGGCGAATTGCTTTCAGGCGTTGGGCTAACATTGTTTGTCCATATTAAATAACTTTGGCACGCAGCAAATCACCCATATTGAAGGCTCCCACCAGCTTGTTGCTTGCATCAACAACAAGCATCTGGCTGATGTTTTTTTCCTCCATCAAGCGCACGGCTTCCACTGCAAGAGCATCCATTTGGATACAGCGCGGGTTGTGCGACATGACTTCACTAATGGGCGTGGCTTTGAAGTCGACATGCTTTTCCAGTGTACGGCGTAAATCGCCGTCGGTGTAAATTCCCAGCACATGGTGCTTAGCGTCGACGATGGCCGTCATACCCAAGCCTTTGCGCGACATTTCCAGTATCGCATCCGATAGCATCGCGCTTTCTTCCACTGCGGGAATTTTTTTGCCGCTGTGCATAATATCGTGAACATGTGTCAATAAACGCCGGCCCAGGCTGCCGCCGGGATGCGAGCGGGCGAAGTCTTCTTTGCCAAAGCCCTTTGCATCCAGCAGCGCCATCGCAAGCGCATCGCCCAGCACCAGCGCAGCCGTGGTGCTGGTGGTAGGGGCCAGACCCATCGGGCAGGCTTCCTTGGCGACAGAGCCATCCAGATGGGCATCTGCCGCCAAAGCCAGTGTGGAATTCGGGTTGCCGGTCAGGCTGATCAATTTCGCGCCCTGACGCTTGATCACCGGCACAATGGTCATCAGCTCTTCGCTTTCGCCTGAATACGACAACGCGATAAAAACATCTTGCGAAGTAATCATGCCCAGATCGCCGTGGCTGGCTTCGCCTGGGTGTACAAAATATGCCGGTGTGCCGGTGCTGGACATGGTTGCGGCAATCTTGCGCGCAATGTGGCCTGATTTACCCATGCCACTGACGATGACGCGTCCTTCGCAGGAAAGAATGATATTCAAGGCGCGTAAAAATTGATCATCAACGCGTTGGGTGAGCGCCTGTACGGCTGCTGCTTCAATGTTGATGACTTCGCGGGCGAGGACTAGTGCTTGTGGTGTGGCTGTGAGCGATTTTTTCATGTGCCGCATATTATATCAGTGCGTCTCTGGCGTAGCGAAATTTTGAGTTGTGCTAACAATTCAGGCATTATCAAGATAAATCAATAAAACCATCATAAGAAATTCACAGCATGCAAAACACACTTCAACTCGTACTCATCTTATTGGCCGTTGCGGTATTAGTGGTCGTACTTTGTCGGCAATTTAAGCTTCCGGTTATCTTGGGCTATCTCATTGTTGGTATTGCGATTGGCCCGCATGCGCTGGGCTGGATACCCGATACGCAGCAGGCTAGACATCTTGCAGAGTTTGGTGTGGTGTTTCTGATGTTCAGCATCGGGCTTGAATTCAGCCTTGCAAAATTGCGCAGTATGAAATTTATCGTGTTTGGTTTGGGCGGAGCCCAGTTGATCATTACTTTGGCAGGTGTCGCCGGGGTGGTGTTGACGCTGGGTATGGATTGGCGTGCCGGTGTGGCCCTGGGTGGTGTGCTGGCAATGTCCTCCACTGCCATCGTCAGCAAAATGCTGGTTGAGCGCGCTGAACTTAACGCACCCCACGGCCAGTTAATAATGGGGGTATTGCTGTTTCAGGATCTGGCTGTGGTGCTGATGCTGATTATTATTCCTGCATTGGCGAGTCCTGCCAACGAGCTGGCTCCGACACTTGGTTTTGCGATGCTGAAAGCAACGCTGGTGTTGGGCGCCTTGCTGGTATTTGGTCAGCGTTTGATGCGCCCCTGGTTTCATCTGGTCGC
>JANXWX010000118.1 GCA_025350915.1 Nitrosomonadales bacterium | reverse complement strand
TTCATTTTAGCGCTGCCTTTCTCGCCCAAAGCAGCAAACTTCCACTATCTTCCAGAATATCGACAGGAACTTCGCGGTAATTCTGCAAAACCTGCTTTTCTGACGGTGTGAAAATAGCAGCCTGATATTGCAGATATTCTGCCAATGTGTCGGGATTTGTCTTGAAATACAGCCGACCGTCGCGGACGATTCCGAAAAATTGCTCGCCGCAGTACAAGCCAATTCCGCCGAACATACGCTTACTGCGCAAGCCGTTAAGAGTAGCGAGTTGTTCAAGGACGAAATCCAGGAAGGTATCCGCAGGCATATTGCGACTAAGGAAAACGAATTAAAGCATTACGGTTTTTTAAAATGCCTATACTTTTAAACCGATGCTCCCGAATGCTATCGAATTTGATTCTCATCGGCTGCTTTTTTTAGTGTCAACAAATCATCAAGCAATGATGGAACATCATCTTGAATAATGCTCCACAGCGTATCGTTATCTATACCCAGATATCCGTGTATTAATCGATTGCGCATGGAAATGACTTCCCTCCACTGGATGTGTGGCGCGAACTCCCTCACCATCGCGGGAATACGTGTTGCAGCCTCCCCTATCAATTCGAGATTGCGTACAGTGGCATCGTAAGTCAAACCGCTTGCTTCAAATTGCAACCGCTCCAGACCATCGGTATAGGACAATACCTTGCCTGCAAATGAAATCATGTCCTCAATATAAAACCGCCAGTCGCGTCCCATATTTATGTCGTTATTTTGTTCAGACATGTATAGCACTTGCCTCAACATAAGGCCTGAGCTCCGTACGCAACGCTTTATCTGTTACCAAATCAATCGGGCATCCCAACAGATCTTCCAGATAAAACTGCACTCCAAAATAACGCTTCGACGTAGCTGGCCCGTCGAAACTGACCAGAATATCTATATCACTATCAGGACGCGCCTCGTTACGGACGGTGGAGCCAAACAACGCCAAATCGGTGACGCCAAATCGGCGCACCAATTCCGGTTTGTGCTGAGTGAGAATTTTTAAGACTTCATCTTTGCGCATTGTTATCTCCTGCTCTGCTTGACATATTCCATCTTGATAATAGAGTGATCGTTACTACGCTATCCAAGAAACAACTTGTACACCGGATTCTCACTCTCGTCCCAATAGCGATACCCCAACTGGTCGAGGAAGTTCTGGAAAGCCTTCTTATCCTGCCGTGGTACCTGCATGCCCACCAGTACCCGCCCGTAATCTGCGCCGTGGTTGCGATAATGGAACAGGCTGATATTCCAGCTGTGGTTCATGCTGTTGAGAAAGTTCATCAACGCACCGGGTCGCTCGGGGAATTCGAAACGGTACATGATTTCGTCGGTGATTTCCGGCGCACGGCCACCGACCAGATGGCGCAAGTGCATCTTGGCCATTTCATTGCTGGTCAGATCCATCGCCGGTAATTTATTCTTTTTCAGGGTTGCAATGAGCTTGCTGGTTTCAGCCGGATCACGCACCTGGATACCTACAAAAATCTGCGCCACCTTGGGATCGGAATAACGGTAATTAAACTCCGTGATACTGCGCTTACCCAACAACGAACAGAACTTACGGAAACTGCCCGGCGTTTCTGGAATAGTTACAGCCAATATTGCCTCACGTTGCTCACCAATTTCGGCGCGCTCAGCCACAAAATGCAGCCGGTCGAAATTCATGTTGGCACCGCTCAACACGGTGACCAGCGTTTTGTCTTTCAGCTTCTCGCGTGCCGCGTAGACCTTGGCTCCGGCTACGGCCAGCGCACCCGATGGCTCCAGAATAGAACGAGTATCCTGAAACACATCCTTGATCGCGGCGCACACTGCATCGGTATCGACCAAGATGATTTCATCCACATACTTCCTGCAGATACGCAACGTTTCCACACCCGCCAGTTTGACCGCTGTGCCATCCGCAAACAAACCCACATCGCTCAGTTGCACCCGCTTTTTCGCTTTAAGCGAGCGATACATTGCGTCGGAATCGACCGTCTGTACACCGATGATCTTTATCTCCGGCCGTATTTGTTTGACGTAGGCTGCGACGCCGGAGATCAGACCGCCACCACCGATCGCGCAAAATATCGCTTCAATTGGTTGTGTCTGCTGACGCAATATTTCCATTCCAATGGTGCCTTGTCCAGCAATCACATCCGGATCATCAAACGGATGCACAAAACTCAGCTTCTGTTTTTCCTGCAATTCCATTGCGTGGCTATAGGCATCGTTGTAGCTCTCACCATGCAAAACCACTTTGACCGCCTCCTTGCCAAAATGCCTGACAGCATCGATTTTGACATGTGGCGTGGTGAGCGGCATTACGATAATGGCTTTGCAGCCCAGCTTTTGTGCGGACAACGCGACACCTTGCGCGTGATTTCCCGCCGACGCGGTGATTACCCCTCGCTTTAACTGCTCTGGACTTAACTGCGACATCTTGTTGTAAGCGCCGCGCAGCTTGAAGGAAAACACCGGTTGCATATCTTCACGCTTGAACAAAATTTGATTGCCAAGCCGGGCAGACAGGCTGGGAGCCGCTTCCAGTGGGGATTCGATCGCCACATCATAGACACGGGCGGTGAGGATACGTTTGAGATAACTTTGCATAAACTGTCGTTGGATTGAAATATTTGCTTAAGATTAGCAGGAATTTGCGTCTTTTGCCCGTAGAAGGTTCCTAAAAGCGGCAATTCCTGCAATAATCACACGCTTAAACGAAGAAAATTGAATTGAGAAAATAATGAGTATGACGCAAGACGACTTGAAACGCGCGGTTGCAAAAGCTGCCATTGAATATGTACCCGTAGACAGCATTGTAGGCGTTGGCACCGGCTCCACGGCAAATTTCTTTATCGACGAACTGGCCAAGATCAAACATAAAATCCGCGGCGCGGTTGCCAGCTCAGAGGCTTCGGCCAAGCGCCTGCAGGGACACGGCATTGAAGTATTTTCCTTGAACGATGTCAGCGACATACCTGTGTATGTGGACGGTGCCGATGAAATCACCCGCCATATGCATATGATCAAAGGTGGTGGAGGTGCATTGACGCGTGAAAAAATTGTGGCTGCAGCAAGCAAAAAATTCATCTGCGTTTGTGATGAAAGCAAGTTGGTCGATGTACTGGGCAAATTTCCATTGCCGGTAGAAGTTATCCCGATGGCGCGCAGTTATATCGCTCGCGAGATCGTCAAGCTTGGCGGCCAGCCCAAGCTGCGAGAGGGCTTCACTACTGACAATGGGAATATCATTCTGGACGTGCATAACCTGCAAATCATAAATCCGGTAGAGCTGGAAACCAGTTTGAACCATCTTGCCGGTGTGGTGACTAACGGCTTGTTTGCCCGCCGCGGCGCGGATGTGTTATTACTCGGCACCGCGAGCGGTGTGAAAACAATGAAGCTTTAAAAGCATTATGAAATAAAACCTCAACAATGTAAGAGTACAATTCCACCAGCATATTATTTAGCAAGGAATCAACATGGTCAGTAGCGAACATACATCCAGGCAGTTTGACGCGGAACTAGAAGCGGTGCGGGCACGCGTGCTGCAAATGGGCGGACTGGTGGAGAGCCAGATCAAACTTGCCATCGAGTCGCTGACAAGCGGCGATGAGGCGCTGATGAAACGCGTGATCGAGGAAGACCATCGCGTGAATGCAATGGAAGTTGAAATCGACGAAAACTGCAATCACATCCTGGTGCGTCGCCAGCCTGCCGCAGGCGACCTGCGCATGATCATGACAGTGATCAAGACCATTACCGACCTTGAGCGTATCGGCGACGAAGCGCAAAAAATCTCGCGCATGGCGCTGTTGCTCGCCAAAAGAGAGAGCATTGTTCTGCCGCGTTATCACGAAATCAAGCACGCGGCTGAACTGGCTCTGAACATGCTGCATAGCGCGCTGGATGCATTTGCCCGCCTCGACGTCGCCGCTGCTGCACGTGTCGTGCGACAGGACGAACAGGTTGACGAAGAATTCCGTTCCATCATGCGCTACCTGATCACCTTCATGATGGAAGACCCGCGCACCATCTCCACCTCGCTGGAAATTCTATTCGTGGCAAAGGCGATTGAACGTATTGGCGACCACGCGCAAAACATGGCTGAATATGTTGTGTATATGGTCAAGGGACGCGATGTGCGCCACGTTACTGTGGAAGAAATAGAACGCGAAGCAAACGAATAACTTATTCGATCAACAGGGAGCTACCATGAAAAATTTTAAAATCATGTTGTTCGGCACCATCATTGGTTTGGCCATAGGCTTGTGGCTAGGCGTCAACTATGGACGTGAAATGCCTTTGCTGTCCAACCCGTTTTCCTATCATGAGTCACTGCCCGAGAAGATAAAGCGCATCAGCGGCGAAACGCTGGAAAAAAGCGGCCATGCACTGGAAAAAACCGGGCAGGCACTGCAGGACAAGCTTTCAAAGTAAGCGCACAAAAGCGCAGCTCGCGCGCGCTTAAAGTTGGCTGATCCAGTCCCGCAGCGTTTTAGTCTCGTGCCGCAACAGTTTCGCATCACGGTATACATGCGAAATAACTGCAACTCCCTGCGCCCTTCCCAGCAAATGTAACGCCAGCGATTCCGACTCCGCACCTTTTCCAAGCTGCTTAAAACAATCGGTAAGCCAGTCACGAAATAAATCAAACAGGGCGCTGGCAGCCTGCTGCAGATCACGCCTGTCTTTGGCCAGCTCCGTATTCAGACTGCCGATGGGACAGCCAAATTCCACCAGCTCCGCCTTGCGCCCGGTAATCATGTCGACGAAGGCAATCATGCGAATTTTTGCATCGTCATTCTCCGCGTCCCATTTCGCCAGCATGCCCCGATACACCTCGAGATGCGCCTCAATCACCGCCCTGAGAATTTCATCCTTGGTTTTGAAATAATGGTAGATGTTGCCGCGAAACAAGCCGGAGGCCTCGACGATGTCAGAAAATGAAGTGCCTTCATAACCATGCTCATAAAACAGCCGGCCCGCGCATTCAACAATTCCTGCGCGTGTTTTTTCACCCTTGTTGTGTATTTTTGCTGTTTGCATTTGATGACTCAAGGGCAAATCCTTTCTTAGCTTACCGCTTTAACCATGCGCATGGGCTGTAACTGGCGCTCGTTCATTTCCCGCATCTGCACACGTATTGTCTCACGCCAATCATGAACAGGACGGTAGCCCAGCAACTCTTCAGCTTTTTTATTATCCGCGCTCACTTCTTCCAGCAGATGGATGATACTGCGCGTAATCAATGGCTCCCAGGGCACGATGGGATCAAGCTTTTCCATCAGCCAGGCAAACGGATAGGCGAGCGCAAACGGCACGCCGAAATGCGGCAGCGGCAAACCGTATTCCTCATGCAGCAAGGTGATGACCTCGCGCACTGTTGGTACTTCCGCACCGACAATATTGAAACCCTCATAATCCGACAGCCCCTCGGCAGTGGCCGCGAGCGCAAATGCCTGGCCGATGTCACGGCCATCGGCAATGGGCATGCTGGTACGGCCCGACGCCACCCAGGGCACCAGATGCGTTTTCAGGCGCGGCACCAGGATAGGCAACACCCCCAGCGAGTAACGCTGCCCGGCAAAAATACCCAAGCGCAGATTCACCACCTGAAATTTTGCGCCGGCCTGTTCGAGCAGCGCATTTTCAATTGCAATCACGTTGCACAGGTGCGGCCACAATGCGCGCGGAATGCCACGGCTCATCGGATCGGACGACGCATCGGGTGAAGCTGCACTCGCCGTACTGGTATTGATAAAGCGGCGTACCCCGGCGGCGCGCGCTGCATCGATCAAGGCCAGGGTTGGCTCCAGATACAAAGTGCGTGATTCATCACGATGCCCCCACAGTGAACTCCAGGCTGCCGCGTGGCAGGTGACATCGACGCCCTGCACCAGCGCCTTGCGGTAATGAGGATCGCGCAAATCCCCCACCCTTGCCTCGCCAACAAAACCGGGCAGCAATTTTTTAGCATCCCTGCAAGCCGCAATAATTTTTACCTCACCGCGCTGCTGCAACGCCTCCAGCACATGACTACCCACAAAACCATTTGCACCCGTTACCAGCACTGTCGTAACCATAACCGCCCCATTTATTGGACAATCGTCCAATAATAATAGGATGATTGTCCAATCATGTAAAGGTACTTTTGAAATTTGAAACATTGGAACAGGTAAGGCAGCAATACAATTACTCCCCGCTCTCCGTATATAATGACGGCTTAATCAGCCACATATATTAAGCACCCGCCATGCAACAGAATTACACGCCCAAAGACATCGAGTCCAATGCCCAGCAGCATTGGGACAGCCAACAAACATTCAAGGCCAAACTTGAAGCCGGCAAACCCAAGTATTACTGCCTGTCGATGTTCCCCTACCCTTCCGGCAAGCTGCACATGGGGCATGTACGAAACTACACTATCGGCGATGTACTCTCACGCTGGCACAAGATGCGCGGCTACAGCGTGTTGCAGCCTATGGGATGGGATGCCTTCGGGCTACCTGCAGAAAATGCAGCAATCCAGAACAAGGTACCGCCCGCAAAGTGGACTTACGACAACATTGCCTACATGAAAAAACAGCTCCAGTCGCTGGGTTTTGCCATCGATTGGGAGCGTGAGCTGGCAACCTGCAAACCGGATTATTACAGATGGAACCAGTGGCTATTCCTGCGTATGCTGGAAAAGGGTATTGCCTATAAAAAAACCCAGGTGGTGAACTGGGACCCAGTGGACCAGACCGTACTGGCCAACGAGCAGGTAATAGACGGCCGCGGCTGGCGTACCGGCGCGCTGGTAGAGAAACGTGAGATCCCCGGTTTCTATTTCGGCATTACCCAGTACGCAGAAGAGTTGCTGGCCGACCTCGACAAATTGCCGGGCTGGCCCGAGCGCGTAAAAACCATGCAGGCCAACTGGATCGGCAAAAGCTTCGGCGTGCGCTTCGCGTTTACCCATGACATTAAGGATGCGCAGGTCACCATCAACGATGGCAAGCTGTGGGTCTATACGACACGTGCCGACACCATTATGGGAGTGACCTTTGTTGCGGTTGCCGCCGAACATCCGCTGGCGCTGCATGCCGCACAAAACAGTAAACACATTGCCGAATTTATCGAGAAGTGCAAGCATACCTCGGTGATGGAAGCCGACATGGCGACAATGGAAAAAGAAGGCGTGGATACCGGCCTTAAAGTGACACACCCATTGACTGGTGAGCAGGTGCCGGTGTGGATAGGAAACTATGTACTGATGGGCTACGGCGAAGGCGCGGTGATGGCGGTACCGGCGCATGATGAACGCGATTTCGGCTTTGCCAAGAAATACAAGCTGCCGATTACCCAAAGCGTGGGCATTGCTGATAAAACATTTTCCACCGATGCATGGCAGGAATGGTATGCCGACAAAGAGCATGGCGTATGTGTGAACTCGCGCAAGTATGACGGCATGAATTACCAGCAGGCGGTGGATGCGATCTCAGCCGGTCTCCATGCAAAAAATCTCGGCGACAAGCAGGTGCAATGGCGTTTGCGCGACTGGGGCGTGTCACGCCAGCGCTACTGGGGATGCCCTATCCCTATCATCCATTGCGACACTTGCGGATCCGTACCCGTGCCCGACAGCCAGTTGCCGGTGGTATTGCCGGAAGACTGCGTGCCGGATGGCTCCGGCAATCCGTTGCTGAAACGCGCCGATTTTATCAATCAGCCTTGCCCCAAGTGCGGAAAACCGGCCAAGCGCGAAACCGACACCATGGATACCTTTGTCGACTCCAGCTGGTACTACGCGCGTTTTGCATCGGGACTTGGTCCCAACGGCTTCAAATCCGACGCAATGGTGGACTATGAAACCAGCAAATGGATGCCGGTTGACCAGTACATCGGCGGCATCGAGCATGCGATTCTGCACTTGCTGTATTCGCGCTTCTGGAGCAAGGTGATGCGCGATTTGAAACTGGTGAATTACGACGAACCGTTTGCCAACCTGCTAACACAGGGCATGGTGCTGAACC
Source organism: Nitrosomonadales bacterium (assembly GCA_025350915.1). Classification (GTDB taxonomy): domain Bacteria; phylum Pseudomonadota; class Gammaproteobacteria; order Burkholderiales; family Gallionellaceae; genus 39-52-133. The sequence goes on along the minus strand of JANXWX010000118.1, from coordinate 4,970 downwards.
ATATCTTCTCGCGCCGCACCGCCAAGGGCGGAATTGAATATTTTGCGCCGGAAGAGGTGGAACTGGTGCGCGACGATAGCGGCAAAATCACCGCAGCGAAATTGATTTCCGATGCCACTACGGTCGACTATCAGGGCATTGGTACCATGTCAAAATCCAAACGCAACGGTGTCGATCCACAGTCACTTATCGAACAATATGGCGCCGATACCGCACGCTTGTTCATGATGTTTGCCGCTCCCCCGGAGCAGACGTTGGAGTGGAACGATAGCGGTGTGGAGGGCGCGCACCGCTTCCTCAAGCGCGTTTGGGCATTCGCGCAAAAAAATGAACAAATTATTGTTGAAGCATTAGACAGTAGAAAAAAAGGTCTCTTCGATTGGAATGGAGACGCATGGCAAAATGCTGCTCCTGACCAAAAGAAATCCAGATATCAGGTTCACAAGTTATTACAACAGGCGAATTATGATTTGAGCAAACATCAGTTCAACACTGTTGCATCTGCCGCAATGAAAATTCTCAATGCTCTTGAAGAAGAAGGACAAGGTAAAGTTATTGAAGCAGGAAAAGGATATACGCCCAGCGGCAATGTTCACGCCGAGTTAATTTGTGAAAGCTTTGAAATCCTGCTGCGCCTGTTATCCCCCATCACCCCACACATAACTCATGCGCTGTGGATTGAACTTGGCTACAGTAAAGATATCCTCAGCGCTGCCTGGCCTGAACCTCTGGGGGCCGCGCTAGTACAGGACGAAATCGAGCTGATGATCCAGGTCAACGGTAAACTGCGCGGCAACCTGCGCGTCGCAAAAGATACCGGCAAAGAGCAACTGGAAAGTTTGGTGCTTGCACATGAGGCCGTGCAAAAACTGCTTACCGGCGGCAACGCAAAGAAAATCATTGTGGTTCCCGGCCGATTAATTAACGTGGTAATTTAAATTATGCGTGCGATTATTATCATACTTGCCCTATCACTCAGTGCCTGCGGCTTTCACTTGCGCGGGCATGATTTAAAGGGAGCGGGCTTCCCTTTCAAGAGTTTGTATTTTAATGGCGCACCCACACCATTTGCCGCAGATCTGAAAACGAGCCTGGAGCTGTATAACATCCAGCTCGTCCCCACACCGGACAAAGCAGATCTGACGCTGGTGATTGTGTCAGAATCCCCTGACAAGCAAATTCTGGCTCTGTCCGGTGCAGGCCAGGTACTGGAATATCAATTGCGCTATCGTGTCTCGCTGCGCGCTTATGACAAGCAAATGGTGGAGTGGATGCCTGCCGATGAAATTCTGTTGCAGCGTACGTTGACCTATGACCCAGCGCAAATTCTTGCGAAGGAACAGGAAGAAGCCTTGTTATACCGCGATATGCGCTCGGACGCAGTTCAGCAGGTCATGCGTCGCCTCAGTCGCGCAAAACCGAGGCCAGAACATACCGACACTCCTGCGACTGAAACCAAACCCGCTACGACAAAAAGCGCGGGCCAACCAAGCAAAGCGACTCCCTCCAAATAAAAGACTGACGCGCCATGAAACTCTCAGTTGAAGATTTGCCGCAACACTTAAGCAAAGGCTTGCAGCCACTTTATGTGATTCATGGTGCAGCCTTGCTGCTGGCAATCGAAGCGGCGGATGCGATACGTGCCGCGTCGCGCAAAGAGGGCTGTGAAGAGCGCGAAGTGCTGATTGCCGATACTGGTTTTAAATGGGCAGAGCTACGTAACAGCGCGCAGGGCATGTCGCTTTTTTCTGCAAAAAAATTGCTTGATCTGCGCATACCCACCGGCAAACCGGGCGTTGAAGGCGCGCAAGCGTTGCAGGACTATTGCCAGCAACTGCCTCCCGACACCGTTACGCTGGTCTCCTTGCCACGTCTCGATGGCGCCACGACAAAAACAAAATGGTTCAGCGCGCTAACTGAAAAGGCAGTTGTTATCAGCGCAGATGAAATCCCCCTGCGTGAATTACCGCTGTGGATTGCGGCACGGCTGAAGCGGCAAAATCAGTCTGCCGATGCAGATACGCTGGCTTTTCTGGCACAGCGTGTTGAGGGTAATTTACTGGCCGCGTTTCAGGAGATTCAAAAACTAGCTTTACTGTTTCCCGAAGGAAAACTAACTTTTGAACAGGTCAAAGACGCGGTGATGGATGTGGCACGCTACGATGTATTTAAATTATCGGAAGCGATGCTGGCTGGCGATGCGGCGCGCTTTGCCCATATACTGGAAGGACTGCGCGCCGAGGGCACGGCCACGGTGTTAATTTTGTGGGCACTGGCGGAAGATATTCGTACCATGGCCAAGGTTTCACGCGCCATGCAGAACAGCGGTAATCTGGCCGGTGCGTTGCGAGATGCGCGTGTTTGGGGTGTTCGGCAGAAACTGGTCGAACGTGCCGTGCGCCGCTTCTCTCCTGAATTTGCAGAACGTGCGTTACGCCAGGCGGCATTAATCGACAAACTGGTGAAAGGCTTGCGCAGTGGTGATGTATGGGATGAACTGATGCAGCTGGGCATTAAATGCGCACGTGCAGGGATGACGTAACCATGAATGATATTTTGCTGGTGATGACCAACCTTCCCGATCGCGACAGCGCAAATAAATTGGCTCATCTTTTAATTGAAAGCACCGCAGCAGCCTGTGTAAATATCCTGGCTGAATGCGCCTCAATTTATCGCTGGCAAGGTAAAATTGAAACCGCCAGCGAAGTGCCGTTGCTGATTAAAACAACCCGCGCCGCTTATCTCAGTCTTGAAGAAATGATACGTACACACCATCCTTATGAACTTCCTGAAATTATCGCTGTCAATGTTGATTCAGGTTTAGCGGCCTATCTGCAATGGGTCGCGCAGGAAGTAACCATAGAGAGCCTCCCAATTACTAACGTCGCAACGAAGGAATAAACCCATGCGTATCCTGCTGTTACTTTTGCTGTGCTTTGCCCCGCTAACCCATGCCGAAAGCCTGCTTGATCGATTGCCCAGCCTGGGCGGCTCAGCTCAACCCGCTTTCTTGCCGCCCGATCAGGCCTTTGGTTTTAGCGCAACGGTTAAAGATGCAAACACCGTGCTGGCCAATTTCAAAATTGAGCCGAGCTACTACCTGTACCGCGACAAGATTCACCTGACGATCAAGAGTGGCACAGCCAAGATACGCACCCTTAAATTACCCGGGGGAGACCTGAAAAACGATCCCAACTTTGGCGAAATGATGGTATTCCATCATTCGTTTCAGGCTGAATTATCGCTGATCAATACCAGCGCCAAGCCGCAGAAGATTTCCATTGAAGCGAGCTATCAAGGGTGCAGTGAAAATGGTTTGTGCTACCCGCCAATCAGCAAAATTGTAACGTTGCAACTGCCTGCAGCAAGCGCCAGCGCAACGATTGCACCGGTAGCGCCCAATCTACCTGTAGAACAGAAAGCAACTGGCGCGCAGAAGCCAGAAGTACAAAATTCCAGCAGCCAATCGACTACTAATGCAAGTACAACTCAAGTGCTTCCCGAGGCTGCCAAAGCAAACCCTGATTCTGAAACCAGCCAGATTGCACAGGTATTCAAACAAAAGAGTTTCTGGCTGATCTTATCAATTTTCTTTGGCCTTGGTTTACTGCTTACCTTCACCCCCTGCGTATTTCCGATGATCCCCATCCTTTCCGGCATCATTGTCGGGCGCGGCCATACCATTACCAAAATGCACGGCTTCCTGCTTTCATTCGCCTATGTGCAAGGTATGGCGATCACCTATGCCTTGGTTGGTGTTGCTGCGGGACTTTCCGGTTCACTATTGTCGACTGCGTTGCAGACACCCTTGGTACTCGGCACCTTTGCCGCCGTGTTCGTGCTGTTGTCGCTATCGATGTTCGGTTTCTACGAACTACAGCTGCCCTCAGCCTTGCAAAGCAAACTCACCGGCACCAGCAATAAGCTGCATGGCGGCCATCTGAGCGGCGTTTTTGTGATGGGCGCACTGTCTGCCGTGATTGTCAGTCCCTGCGTAACAGCACCGCTGACTGGCGCACTCATATACATCAGCCAGACACATGATGCCGTGCTGGGGGGCTCGGCTCTATATGCAATGGCCCTCGGCATGGGCGTACCGCTACTATTGGTTGGCACCTCTGCCGGCGCCCTGTTGCCAAAAGCCGGCGCGTGGATGGGTACGGTCAAAAATATCTTTGGCGTGATGATGCTGGCTGTTGCTATCTGGCTGATCTCTTCGCTGTTGCCGCTCTCGGTTGTGATGTTACTGTGGGCCACGCTGCTGATATTGTCTGCGGTCTATCTGCATGCGTTCGATTCACTACCGCACAACGTCGGCGGATGGCACAAGATGGGCAAGGGGCTGGGCATTATTATTATGCTGATCGGCATTGCGCTAATGATCGGCGCCCTCTCCGGTGCACGCGACATCCTGCGCCCCCTGGGTGCATTGGGTGGTGGACAGGCAGTCGCACAGACTTCACATCTGCAATTTGAACGGGTAAAAAATCTCGCCGAACTGGATGCCCGAATTGCACGGGCGTCAGGCAAAACAGTGATGCTGGATTTTTATGCCGACTGGTGTGTATCGTGCAAAGAATTTGAAAACATCACCTTTGCGGATGCTGCTGTACAGGCGCAACTGAAAAACACCCTGCTTTTGCAAGTGGATGTAACCGCCAATAACGAAGACGACAAAGCCTTCCTGAAACGTTTTGAACTATTCGGGCCGCCCGCCATACTTTTTTGGGACAAACAAGGCAATGAACTTTCAGATTACCGTGTGATTGGTTACCAGGATCCGCAAAAGTTTTTGGCATGGATTAAAAACGTAACCAGCTAACCCTTCCTACTACATGCTAGCCACAGGGGGCACAGAGATGCTGTGTACACTGTGGCTAATTTTTTTACCTGAACACGCGACCTGTTATCATTCAAAAATCTAATTCATCATTTTCCTAACATGAACCTTACCCGGCTGCTGCAGCACA
>JANXWX010000070.1 GCA_025350915.1 Nitrosomonadales bacterium | reverse complement strand
TAGTCCGATCGGTATGATCTGTCCCGTTTCTTCAGCCAGTGGAATAAATTCCATCGGTGAAACCAGTCCGCGCACCGGGTGTTGCCAGCGTAGCAGCACTTCCGCACCCAGCGGACGGCCCAGGTTGTCTACTTGAATTTGATAATGCAAACGGAATTGATCCTTATCAAGCGCATGGCGCAAATCGGTTTCCATCTCGGCACGGCTATTCAAAACAGTTTGCATGCTTGGGTCAAAAAAGCGAATCGCATTTCTACCGGAAGATTTAGCCTGATACATGGCGACATCGGCGTGTTGCAGCATATCCTCGGTGTTTTCGTGATGATCCTGAAACAGGCTGATACCTATACTTGCGGTAGACCGGAATTCAACTTGATTAAGAATATAAGGTTTGTCCAGTTCATCGCGAATTTTTTCCGCGACCAGTTCTGTTTGCGTTGCGGCTTCATTTGCCGAACTACTCAAGCCTTCCAGTACCACCACGAATTCATCGCCGCCGAGCCGCGACACCGTATCTCCATCGCGCACACAACCTTGCAGACGCTTTCCCACTTCAATCAGGAGTTGGTCTCCGGCGCTGTGGCCTTGCGTATCATTGATGAGCTTGAAATGATCCAGGTCAAGAAACAGTAATGCGCCATGTCGTCCGGTCCGAATCCCGTTTGATATGGCATGTTTCAGACGATCAAGCAGCAACCTTCTGTTGGGCAGGCGGGTTAAAGGATCATAGAAGGCCAGCTGATGAATCTCCTGTTCTGATCTTTTGAGAATACTGATATCACGAAAGACTGCAACGTAATTCGTTACCTTTTGATTGTCGTTACGCACAGCCGTGATGGTTAGGTATTTTGGATATACCTCTCCGTTCTTGCGCTTGTCCCAGATTTCACCCATCCACTTTCCGGTAATGGTTAAGTTTGACCACATCGCTTTGTAAAAGCCTGCATCATGACGCCCGGATTGGAACATGCGAGGGTTATTTCCGATGACATCCTCAGCGGTGTATCCGGAAATATCCTGGAATGCCTGGTTGACACGTAAAATTTCACCATCCGTATCCGTGATCATGATGCCATCCTGGGTGTCGAAAGCGACGGCAGATATGCGCAAGGCAATTTCTGCCTCCCTGCGCTCAGCAAGCAGGGAAAATCTGGATAAAGCGGTTGAAATGTCCTTTGCCATTTCAAGCAGTAGGCTGCGTGCAGCTTCGTCGAAGGCATTGACCTCGGTTGCATATAGCATCAGTGCACCGACAGTAATACCATCCTTCCATAAAGGTAGCGATGCAGAGGAACCCCAGTTGGTAGCCTCCTCAAGCCCATGCCACAGAACTGTTGACGGGTCATTCTGATAATCCTGACACCAGACTGGCCTGCTTTCACGAATTGAGGTACCGGTTGGCCCGCATCCGAACGGATTGCCGCCATCTACGGAGATCTGAATGCCATCGAGATATTGGATGCCGGTGCCGTAGGAAGCGACCGGGGTAACCTGGGTATTCTGCGGGTTTGTTAAGCCTATCCATGCCAATTTGAAACCGCCAAACTCCACAGCGTTGCGGCAGACCAGGGGAAACAGTTCTTCTTCATTTTCGCAATTCAGGATAGCGAGGTTGCACTGGTTTAAGGCAGCATAGAGCTTGACCATGCGGTTGACTTTTGCATCACTGGCGTTCCGCCCTGCCTGCAGCGCGGTCACCATCAGATTAAGGATGACCAGTGTGGCAATAAACATCCACAGTAAAAACAGGCCGTGCTTGAAACCTGCAATATAGAGTGGGCCGTGGCCAAGACTGGTTGATGCGGCCGCCATCAACATGGGTATTAACAGGCAAAGTGAGGCGCCGGTAATGCCAAAACGCATGGCTGACCAGACGATCACGGGTAATAATATGAACACGAGAGGTAATGGTTGGTTATTTATATTGATGTTGAGATAAAACACTATCCAGCTCAGTACAAACAAGATCAAGGCACAGGTTATGAATTCAACGCGCTGGGTTGTCAGATCTTTGATCGTATTCGTTGAGATGTTAAGTAATATGGGCAACGCGAGAAGTACGCCAACAAAATCACCCGCCCACCAGGATAGCCAGGCGATCGGCGCGTCATCTATTTGCAAAAGATCAAATAGAACCAGGCTAGCAACGCCCCCTCCTGCGCTAACCAGCATGCCGATTGCGGCAGTTGCGATAAGCAGCATAATGTCTTGTGCGCGATCGAGCGTGCCCTGAAAATTCAGGCGACGCAACAACCAAGCAGACAACAGTGGGGCAAGTGTATTGCCAGTTGCAATGCAGGTATCCAGTAAGGGAGAAGCGTCAATGGAAAAATTGGTGACCAGCGCGCCCAGAAATATGCCCGGCCAATAACGGTTGCCCAAGCGTAGCAAAGAGGCAACCGCTATGCCGGTGGGGAGCCAGATCAGGGTGATGTGCGTACCGATATAGGGAATGGCCAGGCCCAGTTTTGCACCGACAAAGTAAGCCAATGCTATGAGCAGTATTGTGGAAATATAAAGAAAAAGAGTCCTGTAATTTGAATTGTCAGTAGTGAAAACCTTGAATATAGCAATGAAGTCCATTAATTGATTCCGGGCAACTGGTTTCTCGGGCTATGACCTGTTCAAAGGATGTTACTTTAAGCTTGCATTGATTTTAGTCGTTTTTGACTATTGTAGGTGACTGAATAGATAAGGTTGGCAGCCTATAACCTTGTCAACCGGGCTATTTTACTGGAAATATAGTATTTAACAGCTAGTTGCGGTTCGTTGCTGTAATGGCGAGCAACAAATAAATTCAAATTTCCTGGTGTTAGGGCTAATGGCCTGGAGATGTCATTTGCCCGGTTGATAAAGTCAGCGATTTGTTCAACGGTTCAGCATGCCAGCCTACCAAGAAGACAAGGATTGCAAAGCCAGCCATATAGGCCAGCATTACATGCCAGCCGTGTCGTAGCCATTGCGTAACAGATTTTGCTTCCGGATACATATTTGAAAGCGCAACCCCTGCGGAAGAGCCAAACCACAACATAGAGCCGCCAAAGCCAACTGCATAGGCCAGAAAGCCCCAGTCATAGCCATCCTGTTTGATCGCCAATGCGGTCAGCGGGATATTATCAAAAACGGCAGATACAAAACCGAGCCCAAACGCACTATGCCAAGAAGCGGCGGGTAACGTTTCAACAGGCATCATCGACGCGCATGAAACCAGCGAGAGCAGGAATATCGTACCTTTGAGCGACTCACCCAACACTTCCCAATCATGGCGCCGTACGGGAATGCTAACCAGGATGGCAACCCACACAGCCGCACCGACAAAGGGGAAGGTATCGCTGATGGCGGTGTAATTTGTATTGATGATTAAATTGATACTGATCGCAAAGCAGAGTATCAGCGCGACTATAAAAATCCTCCCCCAGTCCACGCGGGTATGGGTATGCGCATTTTTAAGAATAGGCGAGTAGGCGTGTTGTTGTTTGGCGGCAATCACACCGCTGACTACCAGCGCAACACTGGCTGCAAAAAATGCCTCAAATACTTGCCCCGGTTTAACCCCCGCGATCCACATCATGGTCGTGGTGGTATCCCCCACCACCGAGAAAGATCCGCCGGCGTTGGATGCGGCGACAATGCCGGCCAGGTAGCCAATATGCACCTTCGCCTTGAATAACTGGTGTGCCATCGCGCCCCCAATTAGCGCTGCCGCAATATTGTCCAGAAAGCTGGATATGATAAATACCATCACCAGCAGCACAAATCCGCCCTTCCAGTTGTCTGGTAAATATTTGGGTAATATTACGGGAACATGGCTTTTTTCAAAATGTCGGGCCAGAATCGCGAAGCCCATCAGCAGTGCAAACAAATTAACGAGAATCACCCACTCATGGGCGAAATGCAATTCCAGTCCGGAGAGTCCCGTGCCGCTCTTGAAACCGGTAAATATCAATTTGTAAATGGAAATACTCACCAAGCCGGTGAGTGCAACATAGAAGGTCTGGTGGTGAAATAGCGCAACCCCCAGCAGGGTTAACGCAAACAGGATTAACTCAATAGGGATACCCATTACATTCGGGTTGTCAGCTGCCTGTGCTATACCTGAGGTTAACAATAAGAGAAATACGGTCAGCAACAAACGGCCAAAAGCAAATTTCATAGCAGTAATCCAGAGTGAGAGACGGCATTCCAGCAAGCGGCGGGGTGTTTGTCAAATCGGCGTACATTTTCTCCACCTGGGTGCGGAGAGTGTATGAGATTGTTCCAAACAAAAAAACGACCTGGAGGTCGTCTTTTTCACGTTAAATCAACGTTTTTAAATGCGTGTGTGAAGCGCCATGCGTTAAACAGTTGCTTGTTATTTGAAACCCTACAAGCCCACCCTGCTGGCAATTGGGTCAACAGTCCGCACGATATTCAAAATATCCATACCCTGAATTTCATCCGGATTATATTTGATGATCATGGCATGTGGATGAGCATGATGATCAAACTCTGCGCAATCAACTCCAACACACCCCATGACTCGTTTTTCCAATTTTTCCCGTGCTTGCGTATCCAGTTCCGGATGCACATATATCAACATATCGGCTGTATTCATGAAAGTCTCCTTAAATTACAGAAAGAAAGTAAGGGCAGGTACATATATCAATACCCTGGAGAATTATTATATGCCTATAATTAAATTGGGCAATGCGCCGTAAATATGGAGTGTGCTTTAATAAAAATAATCAAACTTAATCAGTAAGTTGAATTTTTATTGTTATCGATAAAATTTATGCATGGCACTTTAGTCAAGAATACTCAAAAAACCTGCAAGAAAAAAGCCGTCGATAGACGGCTTTCCTTGGCACCAGCAAAAGTTTACAACTACGGTTTGATGTAAACGAAACCCTCTTTGGCTTGTAGCGTTGCAATTTCGGCTACACCGGAAGGTACAATCTTGGAACCTGGTAATACAGTTTTAGGATCGATCTTGCGCTTAACCATCGTGTTGCTGCATACGTCGAAGGTTACACCGCGAGACATCAGTTTTTCTACAGGGATGTTATAAGGATTGCCGTCTTTATCAGCGGCGCCTTCGAGTAGAAAATCAATGCCCTTGCTATGCGTCACAAAAACGATTTTAGCAGTAGGATCGGCATCCAGATGATTATTGGCATTGCGCATCGCATTGGTTGCATCGGCAGAGTCATTTACATGGTAAACAACCTTGGTAGCGGGTGTTGCGCAACCAACCAAGCCCAAAATGCCAAGTGCAATTGTTGCTGTTATGAGTGATTTGATACTTTTTAACATTGAAGTATTTCCTTTCCCTGATAGTTTGAATTACAACTCCCTCTTATTATCAGCTTCACCTTCGATATAACAATGAGCTGATATTTTTTATTACAACGGACAAATATTACACTGTATGAAAATCCATTGTCAGTTTAGTGGTATTAATTAAACGCTAATATTAATATTGGTAAAAGATAATATTTGCCTGCTGTTGACGTATTCCGAATTCATACTTTGTCGTAGAGAAGATTTCTCTTCGAAAATTTTTTGAATTCAATTGTCAGACAATGAATATGGTTTGTTTATTCCAATTAATTGGGTAATCAATTTGTATTAAGGAGGCGTCGAGAAAATCCGCCGGCAAATTCAGGTCGAACGGTAATTTTTATATCCCTCGCATAGGCTGTACACCATTTGGGTATGAGTCCTTCGATAAACTTGGGTGAGACTTATCGATGCATTTAATGAATTCATTTAATCAGCGTTTCCTTAATTAGGTTTCTATTATCTTCATTTATCTTCATTTCATATTTCTGTTTAAAGCTGCTTTACAGAAAAAGGTAAATTTTTTAGACAATATATTCATTTGGTTATGTAATTAAAAAATATTTTAGAACGATCGTACTATGCAAGTGTATTCTCCTATGCCATAATCGCTGCAACATTTTTTTAAGGGGTAACGCAATGGATGACAATAAAAGCAAGGCACTCGCAGCAGCATTGAGTCAAATTGAAAAACAGTTTGGTAAGGGATCTATCATGCGTCTGGGCGATGCTGATATTGAGAAAGATATTGATGTCGTCTCTACAGGATCTTTGGGTTTGGATATCGCGCTGGGTGTGGGCGGTTTACCACGCGGCCGCGTAATCGAAATTTACGGCCCTGAGTCATCCGGTAAAACAACTTTAACACTGCAAGTGATTGCCGAAATGCAAAAAATGGGCGGAACCGCCGCGTTTGTGGACGCTGAACATGCACTGGATCCTCAATACGCGCAAAAGCTGGGCGTCAATGTGACCGAATTGCTGATTTCGCAGCCGGATAATGGCGAGCAGGCTCTGGAAATTGTCGACATGCTGGTGCGGTCAGCCGCAGTTGATATTGTCATTGTGGATTCGGTAGCGGCATTGACACCGAAAGCTGAAATTGAAGGCGAGATGGGTGATGCGCAGATGGGGCTGCACGCACGTTTGATGTCGCAAGCATTGCGTAAATTAACCGCCAACATCAAGCGCTCCAATACCACTGTTATCTTCATTAACCAGATCCGCATGAAAATCGGTGTGATGTTCGGCAGCCCGGAAACGACCACCGGTGGTAATGCACTGAAGTTCTACGCATCGGTTCGTCTGGATATACGCCGCACGGGTGCGATCAAAAAGGGCGACGAAGTGATAGGTTCTGAAACACGCGTTAAAGTTGTGAAAAACAAGGTTGCACCGCCTTTCAAGCAGGCAGAGTTTGATATTCTGTACGGAGAAGGTATTTCACGCGAAGGTGAAATTGTCGAGCTGGGCGTGCTGCATAAATTTGTTGAAAAAGCGGGCGCCTGGTATGCCTACAACGGCGAAAAAATTGGTCAGGGCAAGGACAATGCGCGTGAATACTTGAAAGAGCATCCGGCTATTGCGGCTGAAATAGAAAACAAAATTCGTGAAGCGGTAGGTGTTGTTGCAATCAATGGCAGTGCACCTGAAGCGGACGTAAAAAAGGCCGCCAAGGGAGCCGCAGCCAAGGCAGCCAAGAATGCTGATGCAGGCAAGATTGCCGAGCCGCTTGAGGAATAATTCATAGCAGGATGGCAAGTCGCCAGTGGTAAAAGTTAAATCACAACCAAGTCTGCGCGGCCGTGCCTTGCAGGCTTTGGCAAGGCGCGAGCATAGTCGTGCAGAACTCAGGTCTAAATTGTTAACTCATGTAACTGAGGCGGATGATTTGGGCGTGTTACTGGATGACCTGGAAAGACGCGGCTGGCTTTCTGATGCACGTGCACTTGAACAAACTGTACGTATTCGCAGTGCCCGCTTTGGTACACAGCGCATTGCACATGAGCTCAGACAAAAAGGCATTAGTGAGGAGCTCATTAATGCCTCGATTCCGCAATTGAAGGAAGGTGAATTGGAAGCTGCGCGCAATGTGTGGCAACGTAAATTCACTTCTCCGCCACAGGATCAAAAAGAAAAAGCCAAACAGGTTCGCTTTTTGCAATCACGCGGGTTTTCCATGGACGTTATATTTAAAGTGATGCGCATTCAGGATGATGATGCTTAACCCCGGCAGTATTGCTTCATTCGTTATGTACAAGTAATGCCAAGTTGTTCTGTTCTCTTGAGATATATATTCCCCAAGTGTCAACATGACTCATAAAGGCGAACAAGTCGAGTTGCTCAAAGCGCAGTTACAAAAGCTGGGCGCAGATTTTAGTTGCGCTACGCCTTTGCCTGCTACATCGGTAGGTGTTTTGTTTCTGGGACCTTTTCATGGAAGAATTGTCGTGTGGAATATGACACTTTCTACTCTCGAACATCTGAACAAAATTGCTGATGAAGTGACTGAAAGCGGCGGGCAGTTATTGTCCCGTCAGTCGTTTATAGAGATCTCAGCAGATAAGAATGATGTCTTTCCGTTGCAGGTAGCGATTGATGTCGAAGCAATTGATGAGGCCGTTATCAAAAAAACAATCATTATGATCCGCAATTACAAACGGCTTGCCGTTGGACGCATTGATTTTGGCAGTATGCGTACTTGATATTCCAGCTTGTGCCCTCAGGCAATCAAAAGGTGTACTATATTTACACTTGATGGAGGGGTTGTATGGCTACGACGCAGCAGGGAAAAAATGTAGTAATGCGGCATAAATGGTGGTTTATTACCGGAGCTGTCGTGATTGTTCTGGCTTTGGTTATGTACCTTAATCGTGCCAAGCCGCCCGAAGTGGTGTTGGTAAAGGTAGAACGTGGCGTCGTTGAGGCAACGGTCAGCAATAATCGTGCAGGTACTGTCAAGGCATGCAGACGAGCAAAGATGTCTCCACCGGCGGGCGGGCAAATTTCAAAATTGAAAGTTAAAAAAGGCGAGCGTGTCGTTGCGGGCCAGGTCTTGCTTGAGCTCTGGCATAAAGATTTGCATGCCCAGGAAGATCTGGCACAAGAGCAATTTAAAACGACGCAAAGCCGATCTAAAGAAATATGTGCTATGGCCGATGCCGCTCAGCGTGATGCCGAGCGCTCAGCTCAGGGAGCAGGGTTTTATTTCTTCCTAGCAGCCTGTCGGACTGAGCGTTAAATTCGTCTTTAATCTTTTCCGATCCGTCGGGCATTTTTGCGATGTTTCCATCATTTCCCATTTTTGATTGACTGAATCTGCAATATCCCAAGGGCATTACCCCGCCAGTACTGCTGGGCACCAATCTGGTGATTGTCTTTCCGGGCCGTTCAGAGACCGCAGGCATCACTCCCGGAATGCTGATTGGTCAAACACCGCGCGATCTGGTGCTGGATGATGCCATGGCGGTATTGCGCAGCAGCGCTGTACGGCG
>JANXWX010000056.1 GCA_025350915.1 Nitrosomonadales bacterium | reverse complement strand
TCCCTCTCCCGGCCTGCGGCCACCCTCTCCCGCGAGCGGGAGAGGGGCTGCTTCGAGGTCGTATAGACGGAAACGGGCGAAGTCGGAGACAAGCACGTATTTCGGCAGGTCGCGTTCCTTGATGCCGGGGAAGTAATCGAGTGCCTGGGTGTAGGCCTTGTCGAGGTCTTTGCCGCGTGATTTGTGCTCGACCAGCAGCATGCCTTTCCAGAACAGGTCGATGTAGCCCTGCCTGTCGCCGAGTTTTTTGACCGGCTCCTCGAAGCTGGCGACGCGCTTGCGGTCCAGTCCGAAGACATTGAAAAATTCCGTCCAGAAGGTTTTGGCTTCGGCATCTTCCGACGTTTCATTTTCCCAGCGCTTGGAAAATTCATGTGCGCGATTGCGGATTTCGTTCCAGCTTAACGGCATGTTACACCCCTGTTATTTGGATGTTTCCTTATGGTGTTCCGCCAGCAATGTCAGCAATTGCTTGGCGAGTAGTTGTTCGATTTCATCCGGCGTAACATTGACACCAAAATCCTTAAGCTGGGTAACACGCAGCCCTTTGTACCCGCAGGGGTTGATGAAATCATACGGGGTCAAGTCCATGTCGATATTGAAAGACAGGCCGTGATAACAGCAGCTGCGCTTGATTTTCAATCCAAGAGCTGCGATTTTTGCATCACCCACATATACGCCCGGGGCATCCTCACGGCCATTGGCTTTGATATTGTGCTCTGCCAGTATGTTGATGATAGATTGTTCCATCAGCCTGACTAATTGGCGCACGTTTAATTTCCAGCGGCGTAAATCCAGCAGCAGGTAAGCAACAACCTGGCCGGGGCCGTGATAAGTAATTTGGCCGCCGCGGTCAATCTGCACTACCGGAATACGATTGGCATTGAGCAGGTGTTCCGGCAATCCGGCCTGGCCCTGTGTATAGGTTGGCGGGTGCTGCAGCAGCCATATTTCGTCGCGCGTATCCGCTTTGCGTCGTGTCGTAAAGTGTTGCATCGCATGCCAGGTTGGCTCATACTCGGCGATGCCAAAATATTTGACCTTGGGTGGCAGGGGAGCGGTTGGCGTATTCATAACACCATCACCACCAAGGGGTGGTCGCACAGAGACTGGTAAATGGTGTCGAGCTGTTCGCGTGAGGTGGCAGTGACGGTGCAAGTAAGGCTGACGTAACGGGAAGTTTTACTGTTGCGCATGGTGACGCTGGCTGCACTAAATTCGCTGTCATATTGCGCAATCACTTCGGTCACTGCCTGCAGAAACCCCTGCTGGGTCTGGCCGAACACCTTGATTGGAAACTCGCAGGGATATTCAATCAGGCTGTCTGTGATAGTGGCTGGCGGCTGGATTTTATCTGATGTGCTCATGATTTTCGCATCACTTCACGTTTGAATTCCTGGTAGAGCATATGCAAACGCGTAAACATGGCGCCGGGTTTGCCGCTTCCTACTGCCTTGCCATCGACGCGCGTTACCGGCAGTACTTCTTTGGTTGAAGAGGTGAGTAATATTTCATCCGCATCAAAAATTTCGGATTTCAAAATTTTGCGAACCTGATAAGGAATGTGATTGGCCTTGGCAATTTCCAGCACGACATCGTAGGTAATGCCGGGCAACATCAAATTATTTTTTGGCGGCGCTAACAGGGTGCCATTTTTAACCACAAAAATATTGCTGGCAGCACCTTCGGTCATGAAGCTGTCGCCGGAGCCGGATCCCTCGCGTATCAAAATAGTCTCGGCACAACCCGCATCAACGGCCAGTTGGCGTAACAATACATTGGGCAACAGCGAAATCGCCTTGATATCACAACGCAACCAGCGGTTGTCCGTTGCCGTTGTGGCACTCACTCCGCTGGCAAGCAACTTGGCAGCGGGTTGTGATAGCGGCGAACTCATCATGAATACGGTTGGTTTGACGGGCGGTTGCGGGAAGGCATGGTCACGCTTGGCGACACCGCGTGTAAGGTGCAGATAGAGATATTGATCTTCCGCCGAGTTGTTCTTGATCAGTGTTTGGATGAGTTCTTCCCATTCGGCCATGGTGTGGGGATTGTCTAGGCGTATGCCGTCCAGGCTGGCCTGAAGCCGTTGCAAATGCTCATGCAAGCGGAAGGCGCGGCGTGAATAGACGGGTATGACTTCGTATACGCCATCGCCAAATATAAAGCCCCGATCCAGAACGGGTACGAACGCTTCTTCCAGCGGGAGAAACTTGCCATTCAGGTATACAGTCATTTCATCACCTGCTGAAAATCATGCGGATGCTGTCAATTCCGCGTGAAAATACATTAACCAACGGGATGGACTCAAGGGCAACCAGCGGTAGTTCACGAAAGGGTTTGCCCTCAAAAGTGAGCTTGAGTATGCCAACCTGTTGCCCCTTGCTGATGGGTGCCAATAAAGGCTGTTCTGTTTCAATCGTCGCAACGAGTGAGGCACGTTGACCTTTGGGTATGGTCACAATCAATTTGTCACGCATCCCGGCTTTGACCGATCTCTCTGTGCCTTTCCACAGGCGTATGTCGCGTATCGTTTCATTTTCTTTGTAAAAATTGAACAGTTCAAAATTCTGGAAGCCGTAATTAAGCAAGCGCTGGCTTTCGGTGCTGCGCAATTGATCTGTGGCTGCACCCATGACGACGGAAATAAGCCGGTGATTTTTTCTTTTAGCCGTTGCGATCAGGCTGTAACCGGCACTTTCAGTATGGCCCGTTTTCATGCCATCCACGTAAGGATCGAGCCATAGCAAGCGATTACGGTTGAAATGCCTGATGTGGTTGTATTCGTACTCACGCTGTGAATACAACGGATAGTATTCCGGAAAGTCATTGATAATGGCGACAGTGAGCAGCGACATGTCGTGCGCGCTGCTGTAATGAAGCGGGTCGGGCAAGCCGGAGGCATTGGCAAAATGCGTATCCTGCATGCCCAGGCGCTGGGCTTCCTGATTCATCAAAGCCGTAAAATCATCCTCGCTCTTCGCAACTTTTTCAGCAAGCACACGCGCCGCATCATTTGCGGAAACAATGATCAGGCCATGCAGCAGGTCATCAATGGACACGGGGTTTTTGTGGTCAAGAAACATTTTCGAATCGGCGGGTTGTGAGCGTATCGCCTGCGTCGAGGGTGTGACCATTTCATTGAGCGAGATTTTGTTTTGCTTGAGAGCGGAAAACGCAATGTAGGCCGTCATCAATTTGGTGAGCGAGGCGGGTTCAATGCGGGCATGGCTGTTTTGTTCAAGTAAAACTTGTTTGCTAGTCAGGTCGTAGAGCAAATAGGCTTCGGCGGAAAGTCTGAATGGTTGTGATTGATTTTCAACCGGTATGTTTTGCACATCAATTTTTGCTTCACTTTTCGCGCTGGCATAAATCGGCAGGAGTAACACAAGGAGTAGGGGCAGCGTAAACTTCATTTTATATAGGTGCAATTTCTGATTTGTTAAGGTTGTAAAATTCAACTACCGAAGTGGTCGAAAGATAGAACGACCGGGGCCGGCAGTGCATTTTCAGCAACTAAAGCTAGCCGAGGTTGGCCGCGAAGAGTGCAGCCTGGCCTGCCTGTTCGGCGGCCTGATTGATAATTTCTTCGGCCTTGTCGGGAGAGATTCCTAACGCTTCCCAGTCTGAGTCGGTAATGCCTGTTTCAACACGCTCGTTCATGCCAAAGGAGGGCAACATTTTTTCTGCAATGTATACCATGCGTATCAGCGGTTGATCCTTAGGCGCATCGATTGCGTCCGGAGAATGGTGGTAACGTATTACCGAAATAATTTCGTTGGGCAAGTTCCAGTGGTGGGCTAACTCTGCGCCCAATTCATCGTGGCATATCTCCAGCAAGGTTTTTTCAATTTCCATTGCAGTACGACCATCCGAGTTTGCCAGATAGGTATGCAGCTCATTGCTGCGATACGGATCAAGGTAGTCCAGGGCGATATAGCCTATGTCGTGCAACATCCCGGCCAGGAAAATATTATCATCGGGCGGCCTGTTTTGCCTGGGCATGGACTTGCTTATGGCGATAGTGGCAAAAGCGATGCCCAGATTATGTATCCATAAATCCTGCAGGTTGAAGCTGCCCGTCGACGGTTTGGCGTTGGTTGCCATCAAGGCCATACTGGTTGCTACGGATTTGATGCGGTTGATACCGAGTATGATTGCGGCTTCACCTATTGATCTGATCCGGCGTGAAGTGCCGAGCATAGGGGAGTTGGCAAGGCCGATTACCCTGGCCAATATTTGCGGATCCTGTTCGATCAAATTCAGCATTTGTCTTTGGCCCGCATCTGAATTGATTTCCAGGGCAAGCAATTTTTGTGCGATTAATGGCAACGCCGGTAGTGAGTCCAGATTTTTGATTGCTTCACGCAAATTGACAGGTGAATTGCTGAAATTCATTTATTGCCCTCTAGGCTTCAGTTGATTTTGCTATATGGGCTGATATTTTAACCTATAAACGGCTTTTGATCTGGATAGGCCAAATCGGCACAGCCTGATTTATGTTGAGGTAAGCCGGATGAAATTGATGAGGGTTGATTGGGGCGCATAGCCGTTAAAGCAGAGGGGATTTACCCAATTTTCGTTGCAGGGTGCGTCTGTGCATATTGAGTGCGCGTGCTGTAGCAGAGATATTGCCCTGATTTTCTTGTAAAACGCGCTGGATGTGCTCCCACTCTAGTCGGCTGACAGATGAAGGTTGTGCATTGAGCGCCAAACCGGCATTTGCGCTGTGCCCGAAGGCATTCACGATTTCGTCGGCGTTTGCAGGTTTGGACAAGTATTGTGTGGCGCCCAGTTTGATCGCTTCCACTGCGGTTGCAATGCTGGCATAGCCCGTCAGTACCACGATACGGGTGGCCGCATCTGTATCGTGCAGGGCTTGTATCAACACCAGCCCGGATACACCAGTCATTTTTAAATCGACGATCGCGAATTCCGGCGGGTTGGCGGTCACTAGCGGCAAGGCCAGTTCAACACTGTGTGCCACTGTTACTGCGTAGCCGCGTTTTTCCAGCGCACGGCTCAACACCTGGCAAAAGGTGACATCATCATCCGCCAGTAATAGACTGGGCCGTTCGTTGAAGTCCATAGTCATGTTAACGCCAGGGGGAGGGTGACTTCTGTGGTTGCGCCACCACTGAAGCGGTTAAACAGGCGTACTCGTCCGCCTAGTCTTTCTAGCGTCGCATTCGCAAGAAACAAGCCGAGGCCGCGCCCGCCTTCCTTGGTGGTAAAAAAGGCCGTGCCTGCGCGCGCCGCTTCTGCGGCTGTCAGGCCAGTACCGTGATCGTGAATCTGCAGTGTGAAGTGTTCGTTATCCCAGCTGGCATGGATGTCGATATTTTCCGGGGAAGCATCGGCCGCATTGTTAAGCAGGTTCGTCAATGCTGCCCGAAGCGACGGATCTATACGAAGCTGTGGCGAAGGCTGGTCTCCCGTTTTATGGAAAAGGTAGCGTGCGGTGGGGCGCAGCAGTTGCCATTCGTCCAGGGTGTCCGCAAGAAATTTGTCGATGGATTGCATTGTGACCGTTTCATTTTCTCGTGCATTTACCAGCAATTTATCGAGTATGCCTTTGCAACCGCGCACCTGTCCTTCCAGCAGATTCAGGCTGTTTTTCCATTCCGGTAAAATATCCGTTTCATGCTTTAATTCGCCGATAACGACCAGCATGGTTGAAAGAGGCGAGCCCATTTCATGCGCCGCACTGGCAGCCTGCATGCCAAGCTCTACGATGCGTTCGTTGCGCAGTGTTTCTTCGCGGATTCGTGCGAGGGATTCATCGCGATCTCGTACCGTCTGCGCCATTTTGACAACAAAGTAGGCGACGACGATTGCACTGATCACAAAACCCAGCCACATGCCAAGAACATGTATGCTGAAAATATCTCCTGCCTGCATCGCATGCTGCATATGTGCATGTTCCGCACCTGTCATTGGCAACGCTACATAATATTTCATCAGTAGGCTATAACAGGCGGTGGTGAGCGCAGCCATGGCCCAGGTATAGCTGCGCGTCAAGGTTGCTGCGGCAATGATCAGCGGCAACATATACAGCGATATAAAGGGATTGGTGGAGCCGCCGCTGAAGTAAAGCAAGACGGAGAGTGACGCAACATCGATGCAGAGCTGCGTAAAAATTTCAAAATTGGAAACCGGATAGCCGGAGCGCAAGCGCAGCCAGCTCAGCACGTTTATCGCAGTGAGCACACCTATGGTAGTCAGCATGGGTATCCAGGCCAGCTGAATATCAAGGAGCCGGTATACAAGGATTAAAGCGAGGCTTTGTCCCGCGATTGAAATGCTGCGCAGCAGGACAAGACCGCGCAAATGGCTATGGCCGGTTAGAGTGGGCTGGAAGGTTAGGCTCATGGGTGAATTTTACCTGCTGGCTGGCGCTCAGTATTGCGACAATTTGTCGCAGACAAAATAAAACGTCCCGATTGCTCGGGACGCAGTATGCAAGACGACATAATTGAAATCAGTAAACAGCCGGCTGTTCTTGCAGGCAATAATTCAGATCACGCATAGCAGCGCAAACGCTGCGAGAAGCCCTGCAAGGCGGCTATGCCGCTGTTCTCGGCACGATGGCACCAGTCTTCAAGTTGCTTGACCAAATGCTCTTTACTAATGCTTGAGCGCTGCCAGATAACGGCTAATTCCTGACGCAGGGTATAAGCTGTTTGCAGTACCTGACTAGCACTGATTACGATGCCCAGTTTTGCTTTTTGCTGATCGTTCAGATCTGTTTCATCCAGATGCAGCCAGTGTTTGATGCGTGCCACATCCAGCTTGTCCGATGCCTGCAGTTTAAGCTTGGCCATTTCCGCAGAATAGGTCTCTTTAACGGATAGCGCATATTTTGCCATCACTTCATAGCGATGGGTTATGACCGATTGCAGCGTTTCCAGATCGCACACCGTTTTGTTGATATTTAAACGCAGCTTGGGTGCAATCTTTTTTACCTGTGCCAGTTTAAAAGCGGAAAGTATACGAATATATAACCAACCTATATCCAGTTCGTACCACTTGCTGGAAAGCTTGGCAGACGAGGCATAAGCATGGTGATTATTATGCAATTCCTCGCCGCCGATAAATATTCCCCACGGAAACAGGTTGGTGGAAGCATCGGCACAGGCATAGTTACGGTAGCCCCAGAAATGTCCGGCACCATTGATAATGCCCGCGGCATTGACAGGAATCCAGGCCATCTGTACAGCCCAGATGGTCAGCCCTATCGGACCAAACAACAGCAAATCAATGATCAGCATCAGGCCGATACCAAGCTTGTTATGTTTACTGTAGAGATTTTTTTCCAGCCAGTCATCGGGCGTACCATGGCCATATTTGGACATCGTTTCCGAGTTGTGGGCTTCTTTGCGATATAACTCGTAGCCTTGCAGCAATACTTGTTTGATACCCAGTATGACCGGGCTATGGGGATCTTCTTCTGTTTCGCATTTGGCGTGGTGTTTGCGGTGTATCGAAGCCCATTCCTTGGTCACGATGCCGGTGCTGAACCACAGCCAGAAACGGAAAAAATGACTGGCGACGGGATGCAAATCAAGGGCGCGATGCGCCTGATGGCGATGCAAATAAATCGTCACTGAACCGATAGTGATGTGGGTCAATACCAGCGTAACCAGTACGTAACCCCACCAGGGTAAATCAAGGAAACCTGTAAACATTGAATTCTCCTAAAAACTGCTATTTTTATATTTATATACTCAAGGTAAGTGGGACAACAGAAACACGGGTTGGTTCAGGCCGAAACCCATGTGCGAGCTTCCTGGTAGTCGGCAAACACGCGTACATCGGCGTCTACAAACAGGCGCGATAACCAGGCTTGCCAGGTTATCCATTGGTCATCAGTAACGACGGCAATTTTATTGAAATCATGCTGGTGATCACGGTTGAAAAATTTAATTTCTTCCCATGCCACATCCACTGTGTAATCGATCATTGCACGCAGGTCAAAAAGCAGGTTAACCGAGGTGTGGCCCTTTAGTTTGGTTACAGCGTCCACTTCAAACTGCTGGAAATCTGCCAGCGTAAATTCACCCATTACGGCGACATTTACCATGCTTCCGGTTTGTTCAGTTGTTATCATTTTATCGTCCAGTCAGTTTTACTTATTTTCACGGCTGAAGCTTACCACAACTGACCGTATTCTTGAGTGACAGGCATTGATGTTCAGGTTTTGCGCGTCAATTTGGTGATAATTTCCGAGGCAGGCAAAGGTTTACTGAAGATATAGCCTTGATATTGTTCACAACCATGCTCACGCAGAAAATCCAGCTGTGCTTGAGTTTCTACGCCCTCAGTTACAACCTTCATCGACAAGCCATGCGCCATGGCAATAATAGCCTTAACAATGGCCGCATCATCAGGGTGAGTGGCAATGTCATCTATAAATGATTTGTCAATCTTGAGCTTGTTGATAGGGAAGCGTTTTAAATAGCTCAGGCTTGAATAACCCGTGCCAAAATCATCAATGGAAATTTCCAGCCCCATATTGCTGAGATTAAGCAGGGTGACAACCATCTCTTCGATATTTTGCACCAGCATGCTTTCGGTAATTTCTATGCCGATAAAGCGCGGATCAGTCCCGGTCATTTTCAGTACATTGTCAATGTCTGCAGCAAGCGTTTTTAGGCGGAATTGTTTTGCCGACAGATTGATAGCAAGACGGGGTACTTCATACCCCTGCTTTAACCACGTCTGCAACTGCACGCACGCCGTTTTCAATACCCAGTCACCGATAGACAGGATCAATCCGCTTTCTTCAGCCAGTGGTATGAATTTTACGGGAGAAACCAGGCCGAGTTCTGGATGTTTCCAGCGCAGCAGAACTTCCATACCGGTGATATTGCCGCTGAGCATATCGACCACGGGCTGATAAGCCAGAAATAATTCATTGCGCTCGATGGCGTGCCGCAGATCATTATTTAATTCCTGTTTTTCTGCAGCTTGTTCGTTCAGTTTGGAAGAGAAGTATTGATAATTTCCCCTGCCTGACTCTTTAGCGTGGTACATGGCAATATCACTGTTTTTCATCAGTATTTCCATGTTCTCACCGTCATCCGGATAAATGGCAATGCCAATACTTGCGCCTATGTGCAGTTCTTTTCCTTTGATCAGGAAGGGCTCAACCAATGCGCTTTGCAGTTTCTGGGCAATGATGCCAGCATCTTCGGGTCTGTTGATGTGTGATAGCAGTATAATGAATTCATCACCGCCCTGGCGCGCTACCGTATCTTCTCCGCGCACGCCGGCCACAAGCCTGGCTGCCGCTGCCTGGAGCAAGCCATCACCGATGTCGTGTCCAAGGGTGTCATTAATGATTTTGAATTTATCAAGATCGATAAAGAGTACCGCTGCCTTTAGCCTGTGGCGCTGATTATGCACCAGTGTTTGTTCTATACGATCCTGTAACAATGCGCGATTCGGCAGTGTGGTAAGGGCATCATGGCTTGCCATATAATTGATGCGTTGTTCGGCGTCTTTGCGGTCGGTGATGTCCCGCGCGGTGGTAATAAACAACAACTTGTTCTGGATGTGTAACTGGGTAGTTTTAAGTTCAAGCGGAAAAGCTGAAAAATCCTTGCGCAGTCCGATAACTTCCCTAGTCACGCCATATTGCGCGCCTTCCCGGCTTTCTTCCTGGGAAAATTTGTGATAAGGGCCGGTGGTCTGCAAATGGTCGGCCGAGATCAGCAGGTTAAATTTTTGGTGGCTGATCTCTTGTGAGTTATAGCCGAATATTTTCTCGGCAGCCACGTTGAAGGAAATAATGGAGCCGGCTTCCTCAACAACGATGATGCCTTCATTCACATTCTCAAGCACTGCCTGAATGTAGGCTTCGCTATCGCGTAATTCACCTATGCGTGCCATCACAACGGTTTCAAGGCTGGCGTTAAGGCTGTTTAATTCCTGCTCTGTTTTTTTACGGCTTTCGCGCATGAAAGTAAAGGCGCGTACCAGCTGTCCCAGCTCGTCACGGGTTTCGGGCGGCAACACGGCTGTAAAATCACCCAGCGCAAGTTGATCGGCAGCTTTGCTCAGGCGTGATAAAGGCGTTACGATGAATATCGACATGGTTGCATAAATTAAACTGCCGACAAAAAAGGCAACCAGAATGAGGATAATAATGATGTTTCTGAATGTTTCTGACGACGATTTCTCACTGCGCTGCAGTGATACGGCGAGTTCAACACTGCCTATTTTGTCGCTGGCAAAGTAGATGGGCGCTGTAAACACAAGATAATTATTATTGCGGTCGAAATCTTTACTCGTGCGGGAGACCATGTTTTTGCCGCTGCGGTTGAGAATATTAATCTGCTGCACATCCTGCATTTTAACGATGCGCTCGGCCAAGGATTCGATATTACTATAGTCGTAGGCGACCATCAGATTGGAGAGCGATTCGGCAATCAGCAACGCGCGTTCCTGCCCGGAGCGGGTAATTTCTTCGGTAATGCTGATCTTTGCCTGGTATAACCGAAACATTCCCATCATACCGAAGGCAATCAAGATACCGGTAATGACAATTATGAGCAGTTTTTCGCGCAGATTAAAATGGATTTGCTTTAGTCTCATATGGTCGGATTAGTTAATTCCATGTAACTGCAAATACGGTTGATATTTTATTTATTCAACTACTGTCTGTTTTCAGGCTTTAATTGAATTTTTATCGCTTTTGCACTGTTCGCATTCGGGAACATTTTACCCGAGAGCCTTGAAGTTTAACGAGCCTCCCCGGGTGGCGCATTAATGATGCAGTTATTGGACGGCAATAGTAGACTAATACCATGAACAATAAAAGGAAAAATCAGCCAGTTCTTAGTCATTATGTTCGTTTTGGCTGATCCGGCTGTGGTGCAAATTTAAGGCTGGCCACACCACTGGCAATAATCAGCGCCATTCCTGTCCAGCTGCCCAGCGACAGGTTTTCGTGCCACAGCACTATACCAAACAGGGTGGCAAACACCACCGCACTGTAAGACAGGCTGCTAGCTACCAAGGTCTTGCCGGTGCTGTAGGCTCGGGTAAGCGCGAGCTGTGCCAGCGTGGCGGTGCTACCCAGCGCAAGCAGGATAAACATCATCTGCAGGGTGATGGCATGGATGGTCTCGAACAGTATCGCCACACCGCTGATGAGGGTGGCGATCAGGCTGAAGTAAAATACGATGCGCCATTCCGGTTCTCCGCTGCGGCTGAGTTCGCGCACATTGAGCATGGCGACACCGGCAAAAAATCCTGAAATCAGTCCGAGCAGGCCGGGGATGAGCTGATTGCGTTCAAAAGTTGGGTGCAGCAATAAAATCATGCCGACAAATCCCAGCGAGATTGCAATGGTCAACGGCGCGTGAAAATGCTCCTTCACGATCACGACCATGAGCACGGCGAGGAACAGGGGGGATGTGTAATTCAATGTGATAGCGGTTGCCAGCGGTAATACGGTGATGCAATAGAAGAATAATAGTAAGGCGATGGAACCGGAG
>JANXWX010000023.1 GCA_025350915.1 Nitrosomonadales bacterium | reverse complement strand
ACCTAGGAGGTTAAACAAAATGTTGAACTTTGTCCAGTTAAATTTAATGGGTATTTAATGGTGCGTGGTGTTCTAGACCATACACAAGTGATCCGAATTGGCCGCTCGTAACCGGAATTTCGCAGCATTCTTGTTTCGATGTACTAGCTAGTCAAGATGCTTTCAGTGGAGGACCGTTTTTCTTCGCATAGCAGACCTCTCGACAGACAGCCCTAGACTTCTGCTAAGGCCGCAGGCTGTGTCAAAACGCAGAAGAGTATTAATGCACTGGCTGGTCGGTTTTCCAGATCGCTCTATAATCGATTTTCGTTGCACAGGGAATGGTTGAAGCGCCCCTCAAATTTAGATGTTTTTGAGTTTTGACACAGCCTGGCCGAGATTCGGACAGGACAACTATTCGGCCATAGCAGACAATCAAGACGGCTTGCACCAGAGTTCGTTTTCTGCATAAAAGCCGACATTTGAACGTGTATTAGAATGTGAATGGTTTATACCAACTTGACCGCAGTTACCAGTTACTGGTTTGGTAACAATATGAAAGGAACGCTGTATGAACAATAGCGTCGAAAATGCATTAAGCAAGGTCCCTGAGGTGACCTTGGTCTTCTGGATCGTTAAGATTCTTGCCACAACCCTTGGCGAAACCGGCGGTGATACCTTGTCGATGTCGATGAAGCTTGGTTACCTGGAAAGCACCGGCATCTTTGCAGCAATTTTCATTGCGGCTGTGATTGTTCAAATCCTGGCGAAGAAGTTTCACCCCGTTATATATTGGACGACTATCATTGCCACGACGACAGTCGGCACGACGCTGGCAGATTTCGCTGATCGTTCGCTTGACATCGGGTACGCAGGAGGAACCGCCATTCTGTTCACATCGCTCATGGTGTCGCTGCTGCTTTGGTACCGCACGCTCGGTTCTGTTGCCGTTGATACCGTAAGTTCGCCGAAATCGGAGATGTTTTATTGGGTGACGATCATGTTTTCGCAGACATTGGGGACGGCGCTTGGCGACTGGACAGCCGATACGGCCGGCTTGGGTTACACTGGTGGTGCTCTGGTATTTGGAGTAATGCTGGCAGCTATCGCATTGGCGTACTATCGAACAAAGATTTCCCACACGGTATTATTCTGGGCAGCTTTCATCCTGACACGCCCTTTAGGCGCAGTCGTTGGCGACTTCCTGGACAAACCGATCAGCAACGGCGGCTTGGCATTGAGTCGCTACTCAGCATCTGCAACACTTCTCCTGTTGATAGCGCTGTGCATTATTTTCTTTTCGCACAAACCTGCCAAAAAGGCTCAGTGAACAGCGGGACTAATGTCAACCTCATTGACTAATCGAAGGCTGGGATTAATACACGTGCGGCAATGTTCAATTCCAAGATATAGCGGAATAAATATTTCGCTCACCTATTTGCGCCAATCACTCTAAGGGGCCAACCATGAACTTCAATAAATTACTTGGCAGAATCTCTTTCAGAGTAATTTCCGTATTTTTTATCCTCTTCCAATTCGTGCCGATGTCAGTGATTGCGGCCCCACATCATGGCAATTATGAAGTCATCGATCGCGTCACAATCGGTGGCGCAGGAGGCTGGGACTTTCTCTCTTTCGACCAGGTTCGTCAGCGTTTGTATATTTCCCGTAGCGACAGGGTGCAAGTATGGAGTCCACAAAGTCGGAAAGTGATAGGCGAGATTGCCGGGACGGCCGGAGTACATGGCATTGCACTTGCCCAGGATTTGGGACTCGGTTTTACCAGCAATGGCCGTGCGAATACTGTCACGGTCTTTAGTCTCGACGATCTGCATGTAGTTGACACCATCAGCATTTCCGGAGAAAACCCGGATGCCATTCTTTACGAGCCCAAACTCAAGCGTGTGTATACGTTTAACGGGCACAGCCATAATTCCACGGTAATCGATGCAGTAAGCCTGAAGGTGCTGACAAATATTGATCTAGATGGCAAACCTGAAGTGGCTGTCAGGGATGACGCAGGGCATGTGTTCGTGAATATTGAAGATACAGCAGAGATAGTGGTAATCGACCAGGTAAATAACAAGGTGCAAAGTAGATGGTCGTTGGCCCCGTGTACTGAGCCGACCGGCTTGGCCATTGATAAAACTCATGGGCGGCTATTTTCCGTGTGTAGCAATAACATGATGACAATTGTCGACGCCCAGACAGGGCGTCTGATTGCTGCGATGCCAATCGGTAGCAAACCTGATGGTGCTGAATACGATTCTGATCAAGGTATGGCATTCAGCTCAAACGGCGATGGAACATTAACGCTGGTACATGAAAATGATCCGGTATAGTGGCCCCCGAATTTGAGACAGTAGTTTAAGCTGTTGTCCGAAGCAAAAGGGAACGGGCGATGAGCGGAGTTAAGAGAAAGATATTTGGAGCGGAATTCAAGGCTAAAGTTGGACTGGAAGCGATTCATGGAGTGAAGACCATCAACCAGATTGCACAGGATTACGGCGTGCATCCAACCCAGGTTGGGCAGTGGAAGAAGGAAATCCTGGAACGCGCGGGCAGTTTGTTTGAAGGCAGACGTGGCCCCAAGGCGGTGAACGAATACAGCGAGCCCGAACGGCTCTATGGCGAAATCGGCAAGTTGAAGATGGAACTGGACTGGCTCAAAAAAAAATCCGGTTTGAGCCAGTAGAAAACAGGCGCGCCTGGATTGAGCCGCAAGCCACGATGCCCCTGGTTCGACAGTGTGAATTGGCTGGTGTATCCCGCGCCACGGCGTATGCCCGGCGCAAACCTGTGCAGACAAGTATTGAGGACTTGGAGTTGTTGCATTTAATCGATGAACAGTACACACGCCGCCCGTTTTATGGCAGCCGCAAGATGGTCACGTATCTCAAGGGTCAAGGCCACCGGGTGAACCGCAAACGCGTACAGCGGCTGATGCGCATCCTGGGCTTGGCAGGCATGGCACCGGGACCGGACACCAGCCGCCCGCACCCGCAGCACAAGGTTTATCCCTACCTGTTGCGCGGCGTGGTGGTCAGCAGACCTAATCAAGTGTGGAGCACGGACATCACGTACGTCCGGTTACCACATGGCTTCGTGTACCTGGTGGCGATCATCGACTGGTACAGCAGAAAGGTATTGAACTGGCGAATCAGCAACACGCTGGACACTGCGTTCTGCGTGGATTGCTTGAAAGAAGCGCTAACGCGCTACGGCCACCCTGAGATATTCAATACAGATCAGGGCTGCCAGTTCACCGGCGCAAGCTTCACTGGCGTACTCAAGGCGCACGGCATCGCCATCAGCATGATTGGCCGCGGACGAGCATTGGACAACATCTTCGTCGAACGGCTATGGCGCAGTGTGAAATACGAAGATGTGTATTTGAAGGGCTACGGAAACCCGATGGAATTGATGATCGGACTGACAGAATACTTTGTGTTTTACAATGACGAGAGGCCGCACCAGTCATTAGGCAACCGAACACCGACAGAAGTGTATGCGGCAGGAATCAACGGCGGTGCAAGGATCGCAGATGAGTTCAACAAGAATGAGGCAGCGTCATGCAGCTGCGTGAAGGACAGACAGACCAGCTTAAACTAGACTGATTTCTGTCTTGACGGATGGGTCCACTGTATGGCTGTATTAAACGGTGGGGTAGTAATGGGTGACTGTTCGTTATTGTGAGGTATTATTCAAATCGTATATGGTTGTTAGTGTGTGTTGTTTTTCGAAATAAAAAACAAGTCGTCTTTACTGACGGTCATAAAATGATGATATTTGAATACATCGGAGAATGAGTAGTTCGATGTTAATACAACAAAGGAAACAGCATGACCTATGACTTTGCAATAACCTTTGGTGTTCCTATCGTAATTGGCATTCTGGTAATTTATTTGGGTTTTATTAAGTTTGACAAATTTTCAATTGAACATGGCCCAGAAATTCTAACGACCCTTGGTATTTTCGGATGTTTTCTTGGTGTCGCAATCTCGCTGTATTCCCTTGATGCAAACCCTGGGCAACTAACCAAAAGCATACCATTACTCTTTGCAGGTCTTAAAACTGCATTCATCGGCTCGTTATTTGGTGTGGCGGGGGCATTGATAATTCGCTTCCGCCAGTATTTCAAAAGGAATTTGAGTTTTGATGAAGAGGGTTCTTCAAAAGAAGCCGATACAGGCGACCTCATAGTAGCTATCAAATCGCTGCATAAAGGACTGGTGGGAACTGAAGAAGGAACATTGCTCACCCAGTTCAAACTGCAACGGCAAGAAACGGCAGACCAATTGACAAAGCTACGGGAATCATTTGATAACTTTTCTAAACACATGGTTGAGAACAACCAGAAGGCTGTGATTGAAGCTTTGAAAGAGGTTATCAAAGATTTCAACAATCAGTTGATGGAGCAATTCGGGGAGAATTTCAAGCAACTGAATATGGCTGTTGGGGATTTAGTGAAGTGGCAGCAGCAATATAAAGAAGAGCTGGATTTAATCAAGACTGCCATCGAAACAAGAATGCTGCGAAATTCCGGTTACGAGCGGCCAATTCGGATCACTTGTGTATGGTCTAGAACACCACGCACCATTAAATACCCATTAAATTTAACTGGACAAAGTTCAACATTTTGTTTAACCTCCTAGGT
>JANXWX010000100.1 GCA_025350915.1 Nitrosomonadales bacterium | reverse complement strand
CGCGGGATGCGGTCAGGGCTTACTTCCTGTTACTTGAAGCAAGTGCGCAGGGAAAAATTCCCTGCGGGGAGTATTTCAATATCGCTGGCGAGGAGGCCTTTCAGTTGCCAGAGGTTATCGAGATTCTTCTTGGATTCAGCACGAGGAAAGACATCAAGGTCGTGACCGATCAGGATCGCCTGCGCCCGATCGATGCCGACTATCAAATGTTCGACAACACCAAGATTCGTGCAGCGATCGACTGGCAACCTCAGATTTCGGCGAGGCAGATGTTCGCCGATTTGCTCGACCACTGGCGCAGCGAGATTGCCAAGGGCCGAATTCCTTTGAATCGCTAACTGTGCCGTTGAATCAATTTGAATCAGGACTCTGAAATGCTAACAATTCGCGCCCGTGCACCCCTGCGCCTTGGTTTGGCGGGAGGCGGCACTGATGTTTCCCCCTATTGCGATATCCACGGCGGTTATGTGCTCAACGCGACGATTGATCGCTATGCCTATGCGGTGATCAAAACGCTGGATAAGCCCGTCGTGCGCTTTGTTGCAGCCGACCAGCAGATCGAGAAAGTGATGCCGGCTGATGCCCGGCTGCCGCTCAATGGCAAGCTGGATTTGCACAAGGCTGTCTATAACCACATGGTGCGGAACTTCAACGGGGGGAGGCCAATTCCACTGGAGTTGAGCACTTTTTGTGATGCCCCGGCCGGATCGGGCTTGGGTTCTTCCTCTACCTTGGTGGTGGTGATGATTCGTGCTTTTGTCGAATTACTGAACCTGCCCCTCGATGATTACACCATCGCCCATTTGGCGTACAAGATCGAGCGCGTGGATTGTGGGTTGCAAGGGGGGAGGCAGGATCAGTATTCCGCCACCTTTGGCGGTTTCAACTTCATGGAGTTCTGCGCCAATGAACGGGCCATCATCAATCCACTGCGCATCAAAAACTGGATCATCTGCGAGCTTGAGGCCTCGCTGGTGCTCTACTTTACGGGCGTTTCGCGGGAATCGGCTCATATCATTGCCGATCAGAGCAACAACGTGAAATCGGGTTCGGCGGATGCGCTTGACGCCATGCATGGGATCAAGCGCGAGGCCTTGGTGATGAAGGAGTGCTTGTTGCGAGGTGATTTTGCAGGCTTGGTTGATTCCATGCGCTTGGGCTGGGAAAACAAGAAACGCTCGGCCAAGACGGTGTCGAACCCACATATCGATGCTATTTACGATGTTGCCATCAAGGCCGGGGCCTTGGCCGGGAAGGTCTCTGGGGCTGGTGGCGGCGGGTTCATGTTGTTCTTTGTGCCGACGGAAAAGCGCATGGATGTGATCCGTGCATTGAATGCATTTGAGGGGCAAGTGAGTAACTGCCACTTCACCAAGCATGGCACGCAAGCTTGGCGTGTTTAAAAAGACGGCGCTGGCGGGACGGCGCAATTGGAAAGAACTGATGATGCAAAACTATATCAACGAAAAAATGAACGAAGCGCAGCAAGTGCTGCAAGCCATGTCGGCTGATGTGGCATTGCGGGCCAGGCTGGAGCAAGCGACATTGGCTTGTATCCAGTGTTTTCACACAGGGGGAAAGATTTTGCTGGCTGGCAACGGCGGCAGCGCGGCCGATGCACAGCATATCGCAGGGGAGTTTGTCAGCCGTTTTGCTTTTGATCGCCCGGGGTTGCCGGCAATTGCCTTGACGACAGATACCTCCATCCTGACTGCTATTGGCAACGACTATGGCTATGAAAAGTTGTTCGCTCGCCAGGTACAGGCGCATGGGCAAAAAGGCGATGTGTTCATTGGCTACACCACCTCGGGCAAATCCCCCAACATTCTGCTGGCGCTGCAGGAAGCTCGGGCGCGTGGTTTGGTGACAATTGGTTTGACGGGCAACCGTGGCGGGACAATGGGCGAGCTCTGCGACCATT
Source organism: Nitrosomonadales bacterium (assembly GCA_025350915.1). Taxonomy (GTDB): domain Bacteria; phylum Pseudomonadota; class Gammaproteobacteria; order Burkholderiales; family Gallionellaceae; genus 39-52-133. The sequence goes on along the minus strand of JANXWX010000100.1, from coordinate 14,994 downwards.
TTCTGGAAGTGCCCAGCGCCGATACCCCGCGCATTCAAGAGGGGCATGCTGTGCTGGGGCATATTCTTTGTGGCCTGGTTGAAGCGGCCCTTTTCAAGGCCCCGGTTTGATGGAAGCAATTGTTCTGGCGGGAGGGTTCGGCACTCGCCTGCGTGAGATGGTGCCCGACCTGCCCAAACCCATGGCGCCGATTGGGGGTAAACCTTTTCTTGAAATCTTGTTGAACGACTTGGCCCGCAAAGGCTTTAAGCGGGTGGTGCTCTCGCTCGGGTACAGGGCGGAAATCATCATCGCACGCTTTGGCGAGCGGTTCGCCGGCTTGGATATCACCTACGCGGTGGAAGATGTGCCATTGGGCACAGGCGGAGCAGTCCGTCTGGGCATGTCGCAATGCCTGGGCGACCATGTATTCATCTTCAACGGGGATACCTTCCTGGATCTGGAAGCTAATGCGGTGGAGCTTTTGTGGCAAAAGCACAGGCACCCCATCATCGTCGCGCGCGAGGTGCCGGATACGGCGCGCTACGGTCGGCTATTGGTTGAGAGTGGGCAGGTGACAGGCTTTACTGAGAAAGGCGTGAGCGGCCCCGGACTGATCAACGCTGGTTGTTATGTGCTTGGGGCTGGTCAGCTCAATGCCTGGCCGTTGAACACGCCTTTTTCGCTTGAAGCGGACTATCTCGCCCACGCCGTGAAGGCGGAGCCTTTGGATGTTTTCGAGACACAAGGCTTGTTCATCGATATTGGGGTGCCGGAGGATTACCTTCGGGCGCAAACGCTTCTGGCAGCCCAGGCATGAGCCGACCTGCACTGTTTCTGGATCGCGATGGCGTGATCAATGTGGATCACGGCTATGTGCATAGGCCCGAAGATATTCGGTTTGTCGATGGCATTTTCGAGCTGGTCGCGACGGCAAAGAAAGCAGGCTATCTGGTTGTGGTGGTGACCAATCAGGCGGGTATCGGCCGGGGTTATTACAACGAGGCCGATTTTCACGCGCTGATGGACTGGATGAAGGCGAGATTTGTCGAGGAGGGTGGGCAAATCGACGCGGTCTATTTCTGCCCCTACCACCCGGAGCATGGCATTGGAGAATACCACCGCGAGAGCAATTGCCGCAAACCTTCGCCCGGCATGTTGCTGCTTGCTGCGCGTGACCTAGATATAGACTTGGCCAGCTCGATCTTCATCGGTGACAAGCCTTCGGACATGGCTGCTGGCTGGGCAGCTAGGGTGGGCACGTTGTTACAGCTGGGGAAGAGTGAATGTGGCATGGCCGGCGCCCATACAAGCATTCCAATTCAGCAGTTGCATGAGTCCATCGCCTATTTGCATCGAACATTTGCCCCCGTTTCTGTGATTATTGTGAATTGGAATGCGGGTGACTTGCTGGCGCGGTGTGTGTCATCGATCTTAGCGCAAACCGTATTGCCTCAAGAGATCATCGTGGTTGATAACGCAAGCACGGATGGCTCTGCAAAGCGGATAGTCGAGATATTCCCATCCGTTAAGGTCATTGAGTCAAATCGGAATCTCGGTTTTGCTGCCGCAAACAATCTTGCCATTCGGGAGGCGTCCCCAGCAAGCGAGTGGATAGCATTTTTGAATCCGGACGCATTTCCGGAACCCGGTTGGTTAGGGGCTTTGCTGGACGCGGCGAAGAATCAACCGGAGTGCGTCATGTTCGGCAGCCGGTTGATGGATGCCAATTCACCTGCAGTTTTAGATGGTATCGGAGATGTGTATCACGCAAGCGGTCTTGCCTGGCGTGCTGGGCACGGTGTATTGCTTGGCTCGTGCGATAGGGTTGCGCGGGAAATTTTCTCGCCCTGCGCTGCCGCAGCGATGTTCCGCAAAGATGTGCTTATTGCCGCCGGTGGCTTTGATGAGGATTTTTTTTGTTATTCCGAGGATGTAGATCTCGGCTTTCGCATGCGTTTGTTGGGGCATGGGTGTTGGTATGTGCCGGATTCGGTTGCGTTGCACGTGGGTTCGGCGGTAACAGGGCGGCGCAGTGATTTCACCATTTATCACGGACACCGAAATCTGGTTTGGACGTTTGTGAAAAATATGCCGGGGCCGTTGTTCTGGCTGTTGTTGCCGCTGCACTTAGCGCTAAATCTCATGAGCATCATCTGGTTTGCCCTGCGCGGCCAGGGTGCTGTAATTTTGCGCGCCAAGCGTGATGCCCTCTTTGGCTTACCCAAGATGTGGCGCAAGCGGCAGCAGGTCCAAAAAGTGCGGGTTGCGTCAATTAGGGATATCTGGCGGGTGTTGGATAAGCGCTTGCTTCCAATAAGGAGAAAAACATGAGCCATGCTGCTTCGGTCGTCATCGTCAATTACAACGCCGGCGCGTTGCTGCGCGGTTGTGTGGATTCCTTGCTGGCCTGTCCTTTGGCTATCGAGGTCATCGTGGTGGATAACGCGTCGCATGACGGTAGCCTTGATAACCTGCCTAACTCACCGCACATTCACGTTGTCCGTAACCCCGCCAATGTAGGCTTTGCGGCGGCTTGCAACATTGGGGTGAAGGCATCTTCTGCGCCGTTTTTATTTTTTTTGAACCCCGATTGTTTTTTTCAGCCTGATACTGTGGGCACGTTGTTGGCCGGCTTGACTGCTGATGACCGCGTGGGCATGGTGGGTGGCTTGTTGGTTAATGAGGATGGCTCCGAACAGGGCGGCGGGCGGCGGGCAGTGCCCACGCCGTGGCGTTCGTTTGTGCGCGCCTTTGGCTTGCACCGCCATGCGCATCGCTGGCCCAAGCTGTTTTACGATTTTCATCTGCACAAGCAGCCCTTGCCTGAAGAGCCTATCGAGGTCGAGGCCATTTCCGGTGCGTGTATGTTGGTCAAGCGCAAAGCGGTGGAGGATGTGGGTCTTTGGGATGAGGGCTATTTCCTGCACTGTGAGGATTTGGATTGGTGCATGCGCTTCCGGCAAAAGGGCTGGAAAATTCTGTTCGTGCCCGATGCGCGCATCACCCATGCCTTGGGTGCGTGCAGCCGGTCGCGCCGAGTGTTTGTTGAGTGGCACAAGCACAAGGGCATGGTGCGGTTCTACGGCAAATTTTTTCGCCATCAGTATCCGGGCGGGTTGATGTGGTTGGTATCGCTTGGAGTGTGGTTGCGCTTTGGTCTGGTTGCCGCTTATTTGACCTTGCGGCGTTTTCTTGCCAAGTTGGGGTTGAGTCGTGACTAAGCTGCGCATTGGCGTGCTTGGCGCAAGCAGTTTGGTGGGTGGGTGCGCGCTGCCCTTGTTGAGTGGCGCCGGGTGGCAGGTGGCGGCCTATACGCGCAAGGCACAACAACGCGCTGAGTCTGGTGTCAGCTGGCTCGTGTTGCCGTCTGGGTCTCTGGGGCGGTCAGTTTCCCAAGATGATGCGGTAGTGACGCCGTATTGGATTTGTGTGGCGCCCCTCTGGGTGTTGCCGGATTATTTTTCTCTCATTGAAGCAAGTGGTGCGCGGCGGGTTGTAGCGCTGTCTTCCACCAGCCGTTTTACCAAAGTCGGCTCTGGCGATACGGCAGAGAACGCCATTGCGGCCAAGCTGATCGAGAGCGAGGCACGCGTGCAGGCGTGGGCCGAGGGCCGGGGTATCGAGTGGGTAGTCCTGCGGCCCACGCTGATTTATGGCCTGGGGCGGGACAAGAACATCAGCGAGATAGCGCGCTTCATCCGCCGGTTTGGTTTCTTTCCATTGCTTGGACAAGCCCAGGGCCTGCGCCAACCTATCCATGCCGACGATGTGGCGACGGCTTGTGTGGCGGCTTTGCAGGCTCCGGATGCGGCTAACCGCGCTTACAACCTCTCTGGTGGCGAAACGCTGGCTTACCGGGATATGGTGGCGCGTGTGTTTGCCGCGCTGGGTCGCCCTGCGCGCTGGGTCACCGTACCCCTGTGGGCCTTCCGCTTGGCGGTGGCCTTGCTGCGCTGCTTGCCGCGTTATCGGCACTGGTCGGCGGCCATGGCCGAGCGCATGAACCGTGATCTGGTGTTTGACCATACCGACGCAGCGCGCGACTTGGGCTTCAAGCCCAGGGGGTTCACGCTGACGGCAGAGGATGTGCCACAATGAGCCTGATGGCGACCATGATGGTCCAGCTCGCGACGATTGCCCTGCTGGCCTGGGGCGTGGCGGTGTGGGTGCTTCGCCGTGCCGGGATGTCCGTATTCCTGCCACAGCGTTACGCGTCATGGTGGCCCATGGAAGCTTCACTCCGACAGGAACGGACTCCCTGACAAAGGCCGGTGCCGACGCACTACAGCGGCTGTCAGATGTTTTGCTGAAGGAGTGTGAACGGCGCTTTGGCGCATGGCTTCCTGGAATGCTGGCGAAGCAAGGTGAGGCCGCATGACTCCGTGCGCTTCCGCAGCGACACGCAGGTGTTATCGAGGAAGGATCGAAGGAGTGCTATACTCCACCACCAAAATTTTAAAGCTCAATCTTTCCAGATTGGGCTTTTTTATTTGCTAGCGCAGATAAAAGTGGTATGTGAACTAATACCAGTTTGTGAAAACTATTCCGTAAATAAGCTATTATTAGCGCTATTGGATCCGCTCATCATTTGGGTATATTAAGCACCCGGGTAGTAACGATAGGCAAAGGTTCGGCATACATGGAATAAATCAAAATGTTTTTAGCAGTTTTGAAAAACGTATTTGCCCTTAAAGCAATTAAAATTGCATTGTCTTTGTTGATCTTGACAGCAATATCCATCTCGATCATTCTTTATTTCAAACACAACCAACTCCCTGAAAACTCCTTATCAATGGCATTGCTGGATATTGGCCTGGTCATTATCCTGGGATTGTTGAGTTTTTCCCTGACCAGGCAAAGCAGTTTTTATACGGCATTGCTCATTTCCGTTTCTCTCTCAGTAGGCTATGTATGGGTTACCCTGTTGTTGTTCGCAGAGCGTCAATGGGTAAGCATGTTGTTTCCGTTGTTGGCGGTTATTCTGGCTCTGATAACAGGCAGTGCGATACGCTATTTCCAGTTGCAGCGCAGTGTCAGCGAATTACAATCCACATTCAGGATGTACAACTCTGACAAGTTGGTGGCGCGGCTGGAGGTGGAACCAGACGCGGCCAAAATTGGCGGCGACAATAAAGAAGTGTCCATCATATTTACAGATATTAAAGGATTCACCACCTTCAGCGAGAATCACACGCCGAGGGAAGTGGTAAACCGCTTGAATGAATATCTTGGCGAGATGGTTCAAGTGATTGAAGAATTCGATGGATACGTGGATAAATTTATAGGCGATGGTATTTTGGCGTATTGGGGTGCTCCGCTCGCCCAGCCGGAGCATGAAAAGCAGGCAGTAGCCTGTATTCTTGCGATGAAAAAAACGATGGGAACGCTCTGTGTCAAATGGCAATCTGAGGGAGTAGAACTGTTTTCTATTCGTGCGGGAGTCCAATCTGGTGAGGTTGTGGCTGGAAATATCGGTTTGCATGGCAAGAAAATGGAGTACACCGTAATAGGCGATACCGTTAATCAGGCGGCCAGGCTGGAAAGCAGTGCAAAATATTACGGTGTGGATGTGCTGGTTGGTGAAAACACGTATCAGGCAACACGGGATATTTTTCACTACAGAGAACTGGACAAAGTTCGCATGATGGGAAAACAAGTACCCGTTAAAATTTACGAATTGTCAGATCCTTTTTTTGAAAACACGGCAAAATTAAACCAGCAATTTGCCGCCGCACTGGCAGTCTATCGCCAGTTTGACTGGGCGTTAGCCGAACGTCTGTTTGCGGATATCCTGCTTGAGTTTCCCCATGACACACCCAGTGAGCTTTATGTGGAACGCTGCCAATACTTCAGCAGAAATCCGGTGGGTCGCGATTGGGATGGCGTATTCAACCGGCGCGGAAAATAACCAGCCTATGACCAGACAGTCAGTTGTTAGCATGAGCTGTAATCGTTCTATCTAATTGATATTGTTTATATATGTCTTGCCTGTGGGTGGTCGGCAAATATTGCTTGCCGCGTATCCAAGCGCTTGATTGTTGTCAGTATGGCAAAGCCAAAGATCGGTCGGCCCATTGTGGCTTGCTGGCATAGAAGGCAACTAGCCACTATAATCTCGCCCCCGGCATATTCTTCAGTCGTCCTTATAAACCATGCAGTTATTCGCCTTTGGCATAAACCATAAAACCGCGCCGCTTGCTGTGCGCGAAAAGGTTGCGTTCAATGTTGAGGCGATGGAACCTGCCTTGCGCGATCTGGTCAATCATGGCGCTGCCAAAGAGGCGACGATCCTCTCCACTTGCAACCGTACCGAGGTGTATTGCAATACGCATGAACCCGTGCAGGTTATCAACTGGTTGGCGGATTACCATAAACTTTCGGCAAATCACATCGAGCCCTATATTTATACGATGCCGCAGGAAGAGGCAGTGAAGCACGCTTTTCGCGTCGCCAGCGGGCTTGATTCCATGGTGCTGGGCGAACCGCAGATTTTGGGGCAGATGAAACAGGCGGTGCGTTACGCCGAGCAGGCGGGCACCCTGGGATTCGTCTTGCATAAATTATTTCAGCGCACCTTTTCCGTGGCCAAGGATGTGCGCAGTCAAACCGAAATAGGTGCGAATCTGACATCCATGGCAGCAGCAGCAGTAAAGCTGGCAGAACGTATTTTCCCCAGCATTAGCGAACAGCGCGTTTTGTTTATCGGTGCGGGCGAAATGATAGAGCTGAACGCTGTGCATTTTGCCGCACGCAAACCCAAACAAATAACAGTTGCGAATCGTACGCTGGAACGTGCACAAACCTTGGCACGTAGATTTGACGGTCATGCAATAACACTTCATGAACTTCCGGAACAACTGGCTCAATACGACATTGTGGTGACCAGCACTGCGAGCCAGTTGCCCATCCTGGGTAAAGGCATGGTGGAGAGCGCACTTAAAGCGCGCAGGCATCGCCCCATGTTTATTGTTGATTTAGCCGTACCCCGCGACGTTGAAGCCGAGGTGGCAGAATTAAATGACGTGTTCTTGTATACCGTTGATGATCTTGCCGAAGCGGTGCGAGACGGCCTAGATGCGCGCCAGGGCGCGGTTAAGGAAGCCGAGGTCATCATCGACTCCGGTGTAAATGAATTTATGCACTGGATGGAGTCACGCGGTGTGGTTCCCACCATACGTGCATTACGTGATTCCGCAGAGCGGCAGCGACGCAATGAAATGGAAAAGGCCATGCGAAATCTGGCCAAGGGAAAGCCGGTCGAGAAGGTGCTGGAAACCTTGAGCAATGCCCTGACCAATAAATTTTTGCACGGCCCTACCCATGCACTCAATCAGGCACAGGCTACTGAACGCGAAGCCCTGCTGGAAACAATACATCGCCTATATCAATTGCACACGCCTGAATGAAACCCACTATAGCCGCAAAACTTGCTCAACTGGCTGATCGCCTTGATGAGGTGAATACCCTGTTGAGCAGCGAAAACGCCACGCGCGATATGGAGTCCTACCGCAAGCTAAATCGCGAACGTTCTGAACTTGAACCGGTGGTGACTTTGTATCACGCCCATCAGGCGGTTGCGTCCGATATTAATGCCGCTCAGGACATGCTTAACGATCCGGAGATGCGCGATTTTGCGGATGCTGAAATTAAAGAAGGCCGCGCACGTCTGGAACAGATCGAGATTGATCTGCAAAAGCAGTTATTGCCGAAAGACCCGAACGATGAGCGAAATGTATTTCTGGAAGTGCGCGCAGGCACCGGCGGCGACGAGGCCTCGCTGTTTGCCGGCGACCTGTTCCGCATGTATACGCGTTTTGCCGAGCGCCACCGCTGGCAGGTCGAGGTGATTTCCGAAAGCGTCGGCGAAAAGGGCGGTTACAAAGAAGTGATTGCCCGCATTATCGGCCAGGGCGCCTATTCCGTGCTGAAGTTTGAATCCGGCGCGCATCGCGTGCAGCGTGTGCCCACCACCGAAACCCAGGGGCGGGTGCATACTTCCGCCTGTACCGTCGCCATCCTGCCCGAAGCGGACGAGGTGAGTGACGTGGTGCTGAACCCGGCCGATCTGCGTATCGATACTTTTCGCGCCAGCGGTGCAGGTGGTCAGCACATAAATAAAACCGACTCGGCAGTGCGCATCACACACATACCAACCGGCACGGTAGTGGAATGCCAGGATGGCCGCTCGCAGCACAAAAACAAGGCGCAGGCCATGTCCGTGCTGGCCGCGCGTATCAAGGCCAAGGAAGAAAACGCCGCGCATTCCAAGCTGGCGGCGGAGCGCAAATCACTGGTCGGCAGCGGCGACCGTTCCGAGCGTATCCGCACCTATAATTTTCCGCAGGGACGCGTCACCGATCATCGCATCAATCTTACGCTGTACAAGATGGATCACATCATGGATGGCGATATCGATGAGTTATGCAATGCGCTGATGGCAGAGTATCAGGCCGAACAGCTCGCGGCGCTGGCGGATGGAATCTAGCAGGGCACATTCAGTATGGACATGGATGATTTTGACAATATGGATGATGAAATGGATGAAGGAATGGATGAATTGCATCTGCTCATTAGTTTGTTTGCGGGCCAGGTGTGGCGTGGCGCAACGTCGCAGGAAGCTATCGATCATATCGCAAAATATGGCGAAGCAATTGCACCGGAAATGGCGGCACATCTCGATCCTGCCGCAGGTCCCAAGGCATCGTTCTTCCGTGTTGTAGGGAGGGCCATGTGGAACAACTTGCCACAACCCGCACACGGTTTCCGTCTGATGAAATTGCCGGAGCCGGGGCGCAACGACCCGTGTTTCTGCGGCTCGTTGCGCAAATACAAACAATGCTGCGCGCGCATGCCGGATTTTCCCATTGTGCCTGCCATGATGCTGGATGGGCTGCTGGGCAGCATGCCGCGCAAGCAATGGAGCAGCCTGGCGGGAAGCTCGATAGACCGCAATACCGTGCAGCATCTGGCGTATATCTGGCAGGACGAAAATCGCCACAAGGATGTTGCCGCACTGTTGGAGCCGTGGTTCAAGGGTGAGGGGAGTATCAAGAACGCCGATGCCGATTTACTCGACATGCTGCTGGAAAGCTATGTCGTGCTGGAGAAACCGCGCAAGCGTAAATCCCTGGCGCAGGCGGCCATCGCACACGGTGAGAATGTGGCGCGTGGCATTGGCTGGCAACGCATTGCGCTAATGGAGGCAGAAGCAGGCAACGATAACGCATCGCATAAGGCACTGATCGAGGCTCAGCGTGCCGATCCGGACAACATTAATCTGGCTATACTTGAAGTACATCTGTTGATTACTGCTGGCAAGCTATCGCTGGCGCAGGATCGGGCGAAATACTGGGCGCTGCGCCTGATTAAGCTCAACGATCCCGACCTGCATGACCAGATAGCCTGGCTGCGTGAAGTGGTGCTGAATCCGCAAGACGCGATGATGAAAATTACGCGCAAGCATGATGATGCCATTGCAGAACTGGAAGCGCAACTGGATGCCATTCCACCTGTAGCCTGCCAGTACCAACTGGAACCCGTGGATGGGAGCACTGGCCCGTTCGTCCCGGATGCAAAATTGGGCAAGCTGCTGAAAGTATGGCAAGCCGTATTTCCCTCCAATCCTCCCGCCATGACCATGATGAGCACCTGGAACGAGGTGCCATGGGATGCGCCGGGGCCTTGGCTTGCATTGCTGCATGAACAACCCATGTTATGGAACAGTTTTGAGGTATTGGACGATCTGGTTATTGCGTTGGATGGTTATAGAATGGACTGGGTGCGTGAAGTGCTGGTCCCGCAACTGCTGGAGCGCGCGCTTGCATTGTTTGTACTTGCGCTGGAGAAAAATCATGCTGCGAAATTAAAATGTGAATGGGGCTGGCAGGAGAATCGCCCGGCCTTGCGCCTGTTGGCGCGTATGGCGGTCAATGGTATGGAGTCATCGGATCCTGTAGAACGAGATATGGCTTTCAAACTGATGCGCCGTTTTGTTGAGCAGCTTAATCCGCATGATAATCACGGCTTCCGCACCCGTGTGGTTGGAGGGTTGCTGGAACGCGGGCAGGCCACCGAGGCGGTTGAAATTGCCGCGAGTTACCCGGATGATCTTGCCGACATGCAGTACACGCAGGCGTTGGCGCTGCATATGGCAGGAATGGAAGCAGAGGCACGTGATGCTGCGTTGTCTGCTTTGCGAGACTATCCCAAGGTAGGGAAAGCTTTACTGGCTACTTCTCCCCGCAAGCCGCGCAAGGGTGGTCGTGACGGTTACACCTTGGGCAGCGACGAAGAAGCGTGGTTATATCGCGAGGAATTTCTTCCCTTGTGGGAAAAGTTGGGCGCGCTCACATGGCTGTCGGAATTGGTGCGCAACAAGGGATGACGCTCGGCCACCTGATGGTAGAAGCTCGGGCTAAGCTGGTTAAGTCGCTAGAGCTTACTTCGGTTGAAGCACGCATCGAAGTACAAATGTTGTTGCAGCGGGTGTTGGGTGTAGGGCGTGCTTACCTGATCGCGCATTCAGAGCGTGTCTTGAACGATGCGGAAAAAAATTCCTTTCAAACTTTGCTGCAACGTCGCCTGGCGGGGGAACCCATTGCTTACATTTTGGGCGAGCGCGAATTTTTCGGCTTGAATTTCAAAGTCACGCCGGCTACCTTGATCCCCCGTCCTGATACCGAATTACTGGTTGAGCTTGCACTACAGCGCATATCGAAACAGAAACCCTGCAAGGTGCTGGATATGGGAACAGGCAGTGGCGCCATTGCGTTGGCCATTGCACATACCTGTCCAATCGCTGATGTACTCGCAAGCGATGCTTCGGCTGCGGCGCTTGCAGTCGCCCAGGAAAATGCACGGGCATTAGGGCTCACCAATGTGAGTTTTGTGCAAAGCGATTGGTTTGCGGCGGTAGGGACTCAGCAATTTGACCTGATCGTATCCAACCCACCCTATATAGAAGCAGACGATCCGCACTTAATACAGGGCGATGTTCGGTTTGAACCCGTTACCGCGCTGGTTTCCGGTGCGGAGGGGCTGGATGATATTCGCAAAATTATCGGGCAATCCGCAGCGAACCTTTCCGCCGGCGGCTGGTTATTGCTTGAGCATGGATACGACCAATCTTCACGTGTACGCAACTTGCTTGAAGCGGCAAAATTTGAATCGGTATTTTCTGCCTGTGACCTCGCCGGTATAGAACGTGCCAGTGGTGGGCGCATTTCGGCATAAAGGGTAATACATACTTGACGGTTGATGCCTCAGACTTTAAAATACCCGAGTGAAACACTCAATTAATATGACGAAAGAGGTTAAAAATGGATATTCAAGAGGTAATCAAGCAGCAGGTAACCGGCAATCCAGTTGTTGTTTACATGAAAGGCACCCCAACAGCGCCACGCTGCGGTTTTTCAGCGAATGCGCTAAACATTCTTAACGCCTTGGGTGTAAAGAATATTTTTAGCGTTGATATTCTTGAAAATGATGATATACGCAAGGGTATTATCGATTATGCGAATTGGCCGACTGTGCCCCAGATATATATCAACGGCGAGTTTATTGGCGGCTCAGACATCATGACCGAGATGTATCAGAACGGGGAATTGAAGACTTTGCTGGCTAAAGTAACAGCATAAAAAGGGGAGGGATTAGATAATTATCTAGGCCGTTTGGCATATATGATTTGTTTCTAAGCGTATATACAATTCGATCCGAGTGTTGAAGTACAAGTTTACAAAACTCGTCCTATCAAACTCTCCTCCTTTTGGGCAATCGCGAGATTGCCCATTTTTTTGCCCTGAATTTCGCTGAATCAGGCTTTGTTAGCCAGCAGTTTGCGTGCGCGGGCAATGGCTGCCTCCACTTGCTGCGGTGCCGTACCGCCAATATGGTTACGTGCCGCCAGTGAACCTTCCAGCGTAAGCACCGCGTAAATGTCATCACTTACCAGTTTGGAGAATAGCTGCAACTCGTCAAGTTTCAAGTCTGCAAGGTCACAGCCGCGCTGTTCGGCATAGCGCACAGCCAGCGCCACCGCTTCATGTGCATCCCGGAACGGCAGCCCCTTTTTGACCAGATAGTCGGCCAGGTCGGTAGCTGTGGCATAGCCCTGTAACGCCGCGTTGCGCATCGCCTCTGGTTTGACCGTAATACCACCCATCATGTCGGCATAGATACGCAGCGTCATGATCAGCGTATCCACCGTATCAAACAGCGGTTCCTTGTCTTCCTGATTGTCTTTGTTATAGGCCAGTGGCTGGCCTTTCATCAGGGTCAGCAAGGCCACCAGGTTGCCGGTGACACGGCCGGTTTTGCCGCGCACCAACTCGGGTACGTCCGGATTTTTTTTCTGCGGCATGATGGATGAACCGGTGCAAAACCGATCCGCAATGTCGATAAAGCCAAAGCGCGGGCTCATCCACAAGATTAGCTCTTCCGACAGGCGCGATAAATGCGTCATGATCAGCGCGGCAGCGGCATTAAACTCGATGGCGAAATCGCGGTCGGATACGGCATCAAGCGAATTTTCGCAGACCCCTTCGAAATTTAACAGCTCGGCCACATACTCGCGTTTGATCGGGTAGCTGGTGCCTGCCAATGCGGCAGCGCCCAGCGGCAGGCGGTTTACCCGTTTACGGCAATCACGCAGCCGCTCGGCGTCGCGTTTGAGCATTTCGTAATATGCCATCAGATGATGGCCAAAGCTGACTGGTTGTGCCACCTGTAAATGCGTAAAACCAGGCATGATGGTTTGTGTATGCAATGCAGCCAGATCAACCAGTGCCGTTTGCAAGGAGCCGATCAATAACGTGAGTTCATCAATTGCATGGCGCAGATACAGGCGCACATCGGTGGCAACCTGATCGTTACGCGAGCGGCCGGTATGCAGACGTTTGCCGGCATCGCCAACCAGCGTGGTCAGGCGTTTTTCGATATTAAGATGCACGTCTTCCAGGTCCACTGACCAGACAAACTCGCCGCTTAATACTTCATTTTCAATTTTCCCCAAGCCGTGGCGAATATCGGTTAAATCCTGCGCGCTGATAATGTTGCAGGCTGCGAGCATTTGCGCATGGGCTAACGAGCCTTGAATATCAAACAATGCCAGGCGTTGGTCAAACTCAACGGAGGCTGTATAGCGCTTAACCAATTCGGCAACTGGTTCGTTAAATCTGCCTGACCAGGCATGATTTTCCTGAGTTTGATTTTCTTGGGGTTGCTTGTCTTGTTTGGGTTTCTCTTGCATGGTGGTCAAGTCTTGTCCAGAATGTGGGCTCACAGGGAGTTGTGATGCCTAAAGATCAAAGTATAAATCAAAAACTGTCACCTGATGCATTGCCAGATTTCCGTATTCTGGGGTCAACCCTGCGTATTGTCCTGCTGGTTAACGGTATCGCTTTGCTGCAGGCGACTGCTCAAGCGGTTTCGCTGCAGAATATACTTCAGCGCTTTGTCGATCTTTCAGCTTTCCTGCAACCTGTATTGTTGACCTGTTTATTGGTACTGTATGTACTTAATGATGTATTAAGGCGTCTGGTTTACTGGCAGGGGGTTTTGTCAGTTGTCGCAGTGGTGGTAGTGATTACGCAGGCCGTTAGCTATTTGGGCGGGGATTTATATATATCTGCCAGGGAAACCACCCCTTTCAATTTCTTGCAAAATACCATCTTGAGCAGCAGTGTTGTATTGATACTGCTGGTGTATTTCAAATTACGCACACTATCGTTGTCCACCGCGGTACATGATGCGCGCATGCAGGCCCTGCAGGCGCGCATACGACCGCATTTTTTGTTTAACAGTATCAATGCCGTTTTAAGTATCGTACGGGCCGACCCCAAACGGGCAGAAACTGCATTGGAGGATATGGCAGACCTGTTCCGCATGGCCATGGCGGATAATCAGGAAATGACCCCTTTGCGCCGTGAGATAGCCCTGTCGCGCCAATATCTGGCGCTGGAAAAGTTACGTTTGGGCGAGCGCCTGATGGAGTCATGGCAAATTGATGAGTCACTGAATGATGCCATGGTGCCGCCGCTAATGTTACAACCCTTGCTGGAGAACGCTGTATATCACGGCTTGGAGCCGTTGGCCGAAGGTGGCTTAATCGAAGTTAAGCTATACCGCACAGGGCACGAAGTTCATCTGGATGTACGTAATCCGTGCAAAGGACAAAACGGATTGCATAATGGCAATAAAATGGCTTTGGCAAATATACGGGAAAGACTGGCGTTGAAGTTCGATGTCGAGGCAAAATACACGGCGGAAAGTGGTAGTGATTTTTATCATGTACATATACAGATGCCCTATGTAAAGGAAAAATCCAGTGCGTAAAAAAATGAACAGCAACAGGATTGTAGATAAATCGAGGTGTTTGGCATGAGTAGCATAGATATGCCACTTGCAGTTTTCATCGTGGATGACGAGTCCCCGGCCCGACACCGTTTGAAAGAATTACTCAATGACTGTATGGCACAGCTTACACTTGAGCTGGTAGGTGAAGCATCTAATGGGATTGATGCATTGGAACAATTATCAACAATACATGCGGATGTGGTACTGGTCGATATACGCATGCCGCAGATGGATGGCATTGAGCTGGCGCAGCATCTGAACAAACTGGAAAAGCCACCGGTTATTGTTTTCACGACAGCCTATGATAACTACGCTATTCAGGCCTTTGAGCAACACGCTGTGGATTATCTGCTGAAGCCTATCCGATTGGGCCGGCTGTTTGAAGCGCTGACCCGTGCGCGTGCGGCGGTGCCGGTAAAAAGCGAAGTGTTGCAGGAACTGATACCTGAAGCGCGTAAAAATTTATCGATACAGGAACGCGGCAAAATACTGTTGATTCCGATTGAGGCAGTTTTGTATTTGCGAGCGGAGTTGAAATACATCACCGTGCGAACAATGGAACGCGAGTATCTGGTTGAAGAACCGCTGGGTGCGCTAGAAAAAGAATTTGTTGCGCGTTTTATCCGGATTCACCGCAATTGCCTGGTCGCGAAAGAAGAG
>JANXWX010000235.1 GCA_025350915.1 Nitrosomonadales bacterium | reverse complement strand
GACATGCTCAAATGTAATCGTGCCGTTAGCACGTTGGATTTCATGTGTTCCGGTATCGACTTCATTTGGAGTATCGAGCAAAGCAAATACACTTTCGGCAGCAGCTAATCCATTTTGCAAATACACGCTGACTCCCGTTATGCTTTTTAAGGGTGAGGTCAACATCATCATGGCTGCAATATAAGAAAGAAACTCTCCCACTGATTTGCCATCTGTACCTGACTGTTCTATAGCAAGATAGAATAAAAAGGCCAATGCAAAGGCCGCCACCATTTGTACTATGGGTACATTGGCTGCGTTGGCTGCGGTCTGTTTCATGGAGTAGCGCCGTACCCAGTTTGCCCTGTCACTAAAGCGCTCACTTTCGTATTGTTGCCCGCCAAACAGTTTGACAACTTTATGCGCAGTAATGCTTTCTTCGATAACTTGAGTCATATCTCCCATTGCGCGTTGAGTATCGCGACTGGAAGCGCGCATTCTGACATTGATAATTCGTATTACGATCGCAATGATAGGCAACATTACAAATGTAATCATGGTGAGCTTCCAATTCAAATAAAGAAGCCAGCCCATTAATCCCGCGATAACAATACTGTCACGGATAAAGATGGTGACCACATTCGTGGCGGCATCGGTTACCCTAGTTACATCAAAAGTAAATTTTGAAATAAGTTGGCCAGTTGCGTGATCGTCATAATAACGCGTATGCAAGGTCATCAGTTTGCGAAACATTTCATTGCGTAAATCCATGACCACTTTGTCGCCAACCCAGCCTATTGCATAGGCGCTGACAAAAGATGCGATACCCCTTATCAGAAAAACAAGCAAGATAATGATAGGTACAAGCCGAATAACCGTTTCATCCCTGTTAACAAACGTGCCATCCAGCATAGGTTTCAGCAGGGCTGGTAAAAGTGGATCTGTAGACGCTGTAACAGCGGTTGCAAAGATCGAAAGCAGAAATATGCGCCAGTATGGCTTTACATAGCCGAGCAGGCGCCAATAGAGTTGGGAATTAGTCATGTTCATGGCGCGCACTTTATCAGAAAATCACAACTACATATAATTTAAGGCTTATCTGAAGTTGAATACCGGATAGAAAATTCCAATTAAACGCACCTATTATTAAGTGATATTAAAAGTAGTAAATTCAAATCAGTTATACGGACAGAGTAATAAGCGCCGGG
The DNA here is from genome assembly GCA_025350915.1 of Nitrosomonadales bacterium. Taxonomy (GTDB): domain Bacteria; phylum Pseudomonadota; class Gammaproteobacteria; order Burkholderiales; family Gallionellaceae; genus 39-52-133. Next base: position 7,058 of record JANXWX010000235.1, on the reverse strand, counting down.
TATAATTATCGAAATTACGCATAGGGTATAATAATCAATATGTTGATTATGTAACTTAGAGGATGCTTGTAATTGATGATATGCGATATGGCATTCACACTTTCTGTGTGACAATCTGTTTTGTACAAGAAGTTCAACTCAAGAATTAATGAAATCGGATGTACTATTGGCTGGGATAAACAACAGTTCTCAGCGATATGTTTGAACAGAAGCAAATAGGAAAGTCTTTGAGTTTTATAAAAAATGCAAAAGGTAGTTATCATGAAAAACATCCCGATTCTGATGTATCACAATATAGGCCAGCCACCTGAAGGGGCCAAGCTGAGAGGCCTTTATGTGCGCAAAGGTGCTTTTGCACGTCAGATGTGGCTGCTCAAGTTATTGGGATATAAAGGACTTTCTATGTCTGCTGCATTGCCATATTTACGTGGTGAAAAATCAGGGCGTGTAGTGGCGATTACATTTGATGATGGATATCTTGATACTTTTGAGTTGGCTTTGCCAATATTAAATGCCGTTGGTTTCAATGCCACTTGTTACTTCGTTAGTGGGCGTAGCGGTCAATATAATGATTGGGATGCAGCAACGCTCAATGTGCAAAAGAAGCTGATGACTGATGATCAAATCAAGGAGTGGAATGCAGCAGGTATGGAAGTTGGTGCACATTCACGTACACACCCGCGCTTAACCAAGAGTACAGATGAAGAGTTGCAAATTGAACTTGCAGGTAGTAAGACAGAACTGGAAACACTCACCGGCGCATCAGTCACTCAATTTTGCTACCCCTATGGCGACCTTGATACCCGTGTAGCTCAGGCTGTGCTTAAGGCAGGCTATGAAGCAGCGACAACAGTTCAGCGCGGTCGTGCAAGTCCTGGCGATGATCTTATGCGATTAAAACGTATACTCGTCAGCGGTAGCAGCATACTTTATCTTTTTCTAATCAAGTTACTGACGAAATACGAGGACAAGCGCGGATGAAACTGTTGTTTGTCGGAACCAACCGGGGCGGAGGCGGCACTGAAAGCCATTTTGTTACACTGGCACGCACCATGCAGGAGGCCGGCCATTCGGTTTCAGCGATAGTCTATCCTGGTTCACCCATTCATACAGGTTTGCTGAACAGCGGTGTAATACTGCATAACGGTGTTTTTCGTAATGCTTTTGATCCGCGTGGATTCAGTGCCGTATGGAAAGTTTGTGGTCAATTCCATCCGGATTGGATTGTTGGCAGTTTCAGTAAAGAATACTGGCCTTTGGCAGTACTTGCCAGGCTTTTGGGGATAAAACTGGCGCTGTTCAAGCATATGGATTTTGCGATGCGCCCTGCCACCAATTATTTTATTCCGCGGCTGGCCGATCGTTTTATCGTGATTTCAGATTTCATGAAGAAAAAATTCATTGAGCGAGGTGTAATGGCCGAGCATATGCGAGTGTTGTACAACCCGCTGAATCTGGATTACTTCAAGCAGGATCCGCAATTGCGCCAGTTAACTCGCAAATCTTACGGTTATTCAGATGACGATATCGTTTTGGGATTTCTGGGTGCACTACATCCGGATAAAGGTTTCTTGCAATTGGCGGATGCGGTTAACCAGGTGATGAAACAACTCCCGTCATTAAAGGTATTCTGGGTCGGTGATGGGCGAGCTGCTGATGCACTTGACCGCAAAATTAATGAAGGGGGCTTTGCAGAGCGACATATTCGGCATAATTGGACGCCTGATGTACGCCCTTTTTATGCCGCAATGGATATGTTGGCAATGCCGTCAGTGGAATCAGAGACTTTTGGACGAGTATCTATAGAAGCACAGGCTTGTGGTGTACCAGTATTGTGCAGTGATATTGGCGGGTTACCGGAAACCTTGTTGCCTGGTGTTACTGGATTACTACTCCCGCCCGGCGATGTTGCCTTATGGCGTGAGGCTATCATTGAGTTGGCAACCAACAGGCAAAGTCGGGGTAAGATGGCAAAGCAGGGAAGAGAGTGGGTAGCGCATCGCTTCAGCGCTCCAGTAATTGGTAAAGAGTTCGAGCAACTGCTGAGTACTCATTAACTATAGTTTGATGTTCTGAACTAGTCTGATATTTAGATGTGTGCTTAAAGAAAATGCGCTCAATATTAGTTTTCTAAAGAGAACTGTATTGCTGGAATATAATGTTGGTGTTACCAGCAGGTCTCAATTTCGAAATGAATGATTTAACAATATACATACTCTGCCACAATCGACCTGATGATGCCAGGCAGGCTATCCAATCTGTTATCAAACAGCGAGACCAGGAGTTTTCCTTGGTGGTGTCTGATAATTCGAGTAACGACGAAGTAGAGCGTATGGTAAAAAGCCATTTTCCAGAAATCAGCTATATCCGCAGACCGTGATTTCAACCTCCGAAACATGGATCGCGCGTATGGCAGAGCGTTTTGATGCGGGTTTGGTTACAGATGACATGTCACCTTCCGCTGTGTTGAAAAAAGTGAATATGATCATTGCAGATTATTCGCGCTATCACGCGAATGCCAGTAAGGCAGGGCAAACTTTACAGCAGGAAAACAGCGCTGATGTTTTGTATAAAACCTTGGCGGAGTAACTCCTAAAAAATTGATAATGAAAAATTTCCTGTTAAAACAGAACAATCATGTTTACTGGGCAATCCTGCTGCTAAATGTTGCATTGTTCATGGTATGGCCGCTGGCACATACCATTGCATTGCGAAAATTACTGTTGTTACTGAGCGCAATTGCAGGATGCCTGCTGTTATGGCGCAGTGCGCAACGCCGCGAGATTTTCAAGTAACCCTGGTTGATTTTGTTGCTTTGTTTGCTAGCTTGGGTGGTGCTGCATGCCGCTACGCTCTCGCAAAACGGTGCAGAGGCATGGAGAGAGTTGTTAGGCCAATGGATGCCGGCTTATCTGGCGATTTTCGCCGGTATCGGCACAGGATTGGCCGGTGCAAAGGTGAGTGCCAAACAATTTGGCTGGCTGTTGCTGGTATGCGCACTTGCTTTGCCAATTGTTTATTTACTGGCAAATTTGGTGAAATGGGTACAGGTAGGTTATCTGCCCATTGGCTATATGCTGCCCGGCGAGCCGAATGATGTGCGGGTGGGAACCGATCTGAAAATGAGCCTGTCGTTTTCATTGGAAATGCTGGTGCCATTTTCATGCGTGAGATTGCTTGAGCACTGGAAAACAACAGGAATATTTACCATACGGACTATTTGGGTCTTGCCACTTGTTTTGGCCTTGGCGGTAGCAATCGTTTCGTTGATCAAGAATTTACTGGTGTTGCTGGCGTTGAGTGTGGTTTTGACACTGCTAGTGCAGGGATTCCGTAGTGGAGTCTTGAATGTACGCCGATTGTTACTTGGTGCAGCGGCATTGATTCTGCTTGCGGTTCTTATGGTGAATAGTTCCAGTGCTTTTCACAAGTTTTGGCAGCGTGCAGTGAGTGATACACGCATTGCCTGGGATATTGACAATTATTCAACTTGGAAGAATATTGGAAAAATCGGTTTACCGAATAATGAATTCGGTGAAACATTACCAGAGTCGTATTATTTGAGGGTGGCATATGCGCATGCAGGGTTTAGGGCAGCACTGGAAACACCTTGGGGATATGGCGTAACCCGTAAGGCAATGGAAAGAATAGAGCAAATAAAGGACCCCGAAATATCGCTGGCGAATGCACATAACGGATATCTGAATTTGAGCTGTGCTATCGGCCTTCCGGGATTGATACTATTTGCTTTGGCAATGTCCGCAGTATTCGGGCAGTTGAAAAGATCTTCGTCAAAATGGGCAAGGCCGGCGATCTGGATGACGGGATTCTATTTGCTGCACTGGGCACTGGATCCATTAGAGCGTGATCATTTTTTTGAAATGTTCATGTATACAACTTCACTCATGTTAACGATGGCGATATTGGATAAGCAAAAGCATGAATAACTCTGATTCAAAACAGTACTGGTTGATCCTGTCGCACTGCTTCAATATGGACGGACGTGCTGCAAGCCAGACCATTACTGACAAACTCCCTTATCTGGCTGAAGCCGGCATAGAGCCTATTATTTTGAGCGGCGTCAGCGGAGAGCATGATAAAAATTATTTGCATTATCAATTTGTGCCATGGGGCCCCTCGGGTTTGCGCTTTGACATGCGTCATGTCATTGCCAGCCATATAGGCCGTGGCTACCTTTACAAACTGCTGGTTGGACTGATGGGATTGCTGCTTGCGCCATTCATCCTGATTGAGCGCCTTTCGTTGGGCTTGCAGAATCAGTGGTCGTGGGCATTCCCCGCGACGATACGCAGCTTGTGGCTGATCCATAAATACAAGCCAACAGTCCTGTATACGACGGGCGGGGCCTATTCTGCACATCTTGCCGGTTACTGGATAAAACGCCTCACCGGTATACGCTGGATAGATGAAGTGCATGATCCCATGGTCAAGCCAGGAGCAAACCCCTCGACACGTGATCAGCGTTTCCAAGCCTATGTAGAAGGGCTTATTTGCAGGCATGCTGATCTGGTCTGGTGGTTTACGGACGGCGCGCTCAAAGGGGCGAGCCAGCGCCATCCCGAACTGGGAAACAGGGGCATCGTGATCTTGCCGGGTGTGGCCAAGCCGACTGTAGAGGGGCATTACCAGCGCGGCGAGCAAATGATCATCAGCCATTTCGGCTCGCTTTCCGATACCCGCAGCCTGCAACCCGTTGTTAAAGCGATACATGCCTTGCTGGAACAAAAACCTGCAATACGCGCAAAAATACGCGTGCATGTTTATGGCGGCACAATTGACAGGCAGGCCAGGGCCGAAATCGCTAAATATGGGCTGGAGGATGTGTTTGTCAGCTTCGGCCGGCTCGAACGATCAGAAACTACGGGGTTGTCGGGCAGGGAGCAGGTGCTGGAACGCATGTACCAGGCAGACTGTTTGTTGCTGGTGCATGGCACGATTTCAGATTGCAGGGAATACATTCCATCCAAGCTGTATGAGTATCTCTGGACAGGCCGTCCAGTCATTGCCTTAAGCTATCAAAATCCCCAGTTGGATCAGTTGGTGCTCGAACGCGGCGGATACGTTGCGCGTGGCGATCAGGCAGGCGAAATTGTCCAAACACTGGAACACGCCTATGCAGATTGGGAGGCTGATCGGCTACCGCTAACGAAACTGCCCGCTATTGGCGTGCAACAGGCCGTTAAGAAGATTCTGGATGGAGTGAGAGCCTGATTGCAGACCTGGAATAAAAGCTGCGCTGGCGGTATATGGGTTTTTAAATTCCGTCAGGCTGTAAAGTTTGGCCTGAGCGAATCGAGTCGGATAAAGATATGGTAAGCTATTGATGAGCTGAAAATTTCTTAAATACTCGATAGAAAAACCTTGCTTATGAAATTTAAAAAACATCGTATTTTTCGCAAGATTGCCAGGCTTCTCAAACGACCCCTCGCTCGTCGTAGCGTGTATATAGACAGGATGGTCGAGCCCCAGCCCCTGTTTGATCTCGCCCGGAAACTGAGGCCGCAAAAAACCAGGTTTGATCTGGTCAGGATAGGCGGATCTGACGATGGCGGTTATTTACTTCCTGATGATCTCGATGATATCGCGGCGTGTTTTTCCCCAGGCGTGGCAGAAACCGCCACTTTTGAAATCGATATTCTGCAAAAGAAAGGGATTAATTCCCATCTGGCGGACTACTCGGTGAATCAGCCGCCGATGAATTTCAAACCCAGCTCATTTACAAAGAAATTTGTCGGGACAGTGAATGATGAGATGTTTATGACATTGGACAAATGGGTCAGTGAGCAGAAAGAATTTGCATCGGGTAAAGATTTTCTGCTGCAAATGGACATTGAAGGGTGGGAGTATCCATCCCTGCTGAGTGCGTCAGAAGATGTTTTGAAGAGATTTCGAATTATCGTAATCGAGGTTCACGACATTGAGAGTTGGGGACACCCGCCATTTTTCAGAATGGTTGAAGCCTTTTTCGCGAAGTTGTTGCAGCATTTTTATGTTGTGCACAATCACCCCAACAATTTTTGTGGCGTGATCAATATGGGCGGCTTTGAAGCCCCTCGAGTGATTGAGCTCACCTTGCTGCGAAAAGACAGAAGCGAACCATTGGGTTTTTGTGATGAATTCCCCCACCCCCTGGATGCACCTTGTGTACCCAGCTATAAAGAACTGCCTTTACCCAAGGGGTGGTACCAATTCCCCAAAGATTGAATCGTCGATCACTCGCTGGATGCCTGCCTCCCTGGTTTCACGCGATGCAATTAACATAAAAGATCAAATCAACTTCGGTTAAAATTGACATTGGGACATGCTACTGCATGTCTGGTTGTGGTGTTTTTGTGGAAACTGCGCAAATTGGTTTAATAAGAGAGAAGCAACAAAATCGGGCTTGCGGAGCAAGAACCGGCAAAATCGTTTTCCTGGAATTCAGCAACAAGGCAAGCCAATCAATCGTTCGTAATTTTGTGGGGCAATATGAAGGCAATAATTTTAGCCGGTGGTTTAGGCACACGTATCAGTGAAGAGTCGCACCTCAGACCAAAACCCATGATTGAAATTGGCGGCAAACCCATTTTGTGGCACATCATGAAGATGTACTCCCATCACGGGGTAAATGATTTTATTATTTGCCTCGGCTACAAAGGCTACATGATCAAGGAATATTTTTCGAATTACTTTTTGCACACCTCGGACGTCACCTTCCATATGCGTGAAAACAAAATGGAAATACACCAAAAATATGCGGAGCCCTGGAGTGTCACGCTGGTTGATACCGGTGAGCACACCATGACTGGCGGCCGCCTGAAGCGGGTGGCGCCTTACATCGGTAATGAGCCATTCTGCTTTACCTATGGCGATGGTGTATCCGATATCAATATTTCAGAATTGATTGCCTATCATAAATCTTCGGGTCGCCAGGCTACGGTAACGGCAATCCAGCCTCCGGGCCGTTACGGTGCGTTGCTTATCGAAAATGGCGCGGTTCATCATTTCCAGGAAAAGCCGGCCGGTGATGGCGCCTGGATCAATGGTGGATTTTTTGT
>JANXWX010000234.1 GCA_025350915.1 Nitrosomonadales bacterium | reverse complement strand
GTTCAGAAAATCGAATGGCATTGCTGACAAAATTAACCAGCACCTGACCAAGGCGTAGCGGATCCGCATGCAGTTGAGCTGGGACAGCAGGGTCACTCAGCCGCCAAAAACAATCCCTTATTGGCGGCATGCTCCCCCAGCATAGTGGTAATTTTACCGATCAACTGGGCCCACGAAAAATCTGTTTCTTCCAGTACATATTGTCCTGATTCGATTTTGGACAAATCCAGTATATGGTTAATCACCTTTAATAAATGATTAGCCGCCTCACTCACCTTGTCGAGATAAGCCAGTGATCTTGGGTCGGTAATTTCTTTTTTCAGCAAGTAATTCCAGCCTATGATTGCATTCATTGGCGTGCGTATTCCATGGCTGACATTGGTTAAAAATGTACTTTTTGCCTTACTGGCCATTTCGGCAGAATGTCTTGCGGATCCCAGCTCCTTATAGTGTTCCTGTATTGCTTCCTCCAGCTTTTCCTGTACATGCTCCAGATCATCAATCATGCTATTTCGTTTGGCGCACAACGCCTGCATATTTTTTAACACAAGAAAATATAACGCAGGGGGAAGCACAAGGATCAGCAAGAGTGCATCAAGATAGTCCCAATGCGCCTCTGCAAAGACCGCAGGTACAAACAGGTCATGGACGACCAGCGTAATGAAGAGTTCTGTAGCCGAAATAAGTATGCCCAAAATAATCGCGATACCGACGGGTGTACTCAACAATGGCTGTATTTTTTTTGCATTCATTTGGTATAAAAGTAGCGAAGTGCGTGGCAGATCAGGCGTAATGATAAAAAATAATATCAGTTATAATACGATTCTACATCAACTATGATTTATGTATCACCTGAGACACTTTTGCAGCAAGCATTGTTCCAGGTCAATCCGAGCCCAATTTTAGCCTTCGCATACCAACTATTACTAACACAACAGAACAAACCTCCTCCCTATGAAAATTCTCTTCGACCTTTTCCCCGTCATCCTGTTTTTTGCCGTATTCAAATTAACCGGCATCTATCCCGATGCAGCCCAGGCAATGGCCAGCTCAATCAGTTATCAGGCTGACCCGAAACATTTGCCGGTGCTGTTGGCTACGGCCACCGCAATCATTGCGACTCTGCTGCAGGTTATATGGGTCAAGTGGCGGCATGGCAAAGTAGATACCATGTTGTGGGTAAGCTTTGCCATTATTCTATTTTTTGGCGGAGCTACACTGTTACTGCATGATGAAACATTTATTAAAATCAAGCCAACAGCCCTGTATTGGTTATTCGCTTTAGTGCTCCTGTTCTCAAATATCCTATTCAAGAAAAATTTGATTAAAAGCCTGATGCAGGAAAAAATGACCCTGCCAACCCGGGTATGGTCTCAGTTGAATCTGGCCTGGAGCGGTTTTTTTATCGCGCTCGGCATACTGAATTTATATGTTGCATGGAACTTTCCAACCGACACCTGGGTCAGCTTCAAGCTGTTTGGTGCCACAGGGCTCATGCTGCTTTTCATCATATTGCAAGCACTCATGCTGGCTAAACATTTGGACACCGACAAAAAGGAAAATAATTAATGTTGTATGCAATTACAGGACAAGATACACTCGGCAGCCTGGAAAAACGCCTTGCTTCCCGACCAGCCCATGTAGCAAGGCTGCAAACAATGCAGGACGAAGGACGTTTGATATTGGCTGGGCCATTCCCTGCTGTTGACAGTAACGACCCGGGGGCCGCAGGATTTAGCGGCAGCCTGATTGTTGCGGAATTTGCCTCACTCCAGGCAGCAGTGGAATGGGCGCAGGCCGACCCTTATGTTGCGGGCGGTGTTTATGCCCATGTTGAAGTTAAACCATTCAAGAAAACATTTCCCTCATGAACCGTATAGAACAAATGCAGTCCCTGCTTGCTGCCCTGCAACCTGGCAAGATCGAAATCATTGATGATAGCCACAAGCATGCCGGGCACGAAGGCGCGCGTTCAGGCGGTGGCCATTACACCCTGTATATTGTCTCGGCAGAATTTTCCGGCAAGTCTACCCTGGCCAGGCACCGTATGATATATTCCGCACTCGGCGAAATGATGAAGCATGATATTCATGCCCTGAATATCCAGGCTTACACTCCGCAAGAGGCAGAATCAGTAGTGCATTAGCAAATGTAATTATTTTCAACTAACTTAGTTTTATCTTTCTCTAGGACTTTAAACCATGCTGAAATATTCTAAATTTGCCGCGCTGGCATTCGTGAGTGCAATGACGATCAGCGCTGCTTACGCTGAGTCTAAAAACACTGCCACCGTCAACGGTGTTGCGATACCCCAATCACGTCTTGATATGCGCGTAAAAGCTGCAATGGCCCAAGGCCAGCCTGATACCCCTGAGTTGCGTAATGCAGTGCGCGATGAGTTGATCAACATTGAAGTTCTGGCCCAGGCTGCAAACAAAAAAGGTTTGAGCAAAAAAGCGGAAGTTGTGCAGCAAATTGACCTGTCCAAACAAACCATCCTCGCCAGTGCCTTTGTACAAGACTATGTAAAGAGCCATCCAATCAGCGACGATAAACTGAAACAGGAATTTGAAAAAATCAACAAGCAACGCGGCACCAAGGAATATAAAGTTTCTCATATTTTGGTAAAAACAGAAGCTGATGCCAAAGTCGTTGCCGAACAATTGAAAAACAGCAAATTTGAAGATGTTGCAATGGACAAATCCCAAGACCCTGGCTCAAGCGTAAAGGGCGGAGATCTTGGCTGGGCTGTTCCCAGCAACTTCGTTAAACCGTTTGCTGATGCCATGGTCGCCATGAGCAAGGGGCAAATCAGCGCTCCGGTAGAATCACAGTTTGGCTGGCACATTATCAAACAGGAAGACACACGTGACTTGAAGGTTCCTTCATTTGACGAAGTTAAACCCAACCTGACTCAGCATATGCAGCAACAATTGGTGCAGCAGGCAATTACTGAACAGCGCGAAAAAGCGACCATCAAATAAAATAGTTCTGCTTGATTCTAAAAAAGAAGGCGACCTTGGGTCGCCTTCTTTTTTAATCAGTATTTAGTGTCATATCTAATAGGCTAAGATTACTAAAAATGTGTCACCATCAATGCCTCTGGTACCAGGTTTTGAATCGCATTAATCAATTTCAGCGTAATACCCGGTCGAGCATTCACTGACACCCACAACACATTGATCTTGAGATTCATATTCACGAATACTACATCGTCACAAGGCTCCAGTGCCTTTTGTATATTGTTCAGGGTATTGTTAATTTCATGTTGTGGACGGTGGCGCAAGCCGGGTATTAGCATCATAAAGTCGGCGAGTGGTCGCCCATCTGCGCCACGTGTAGGCACAATTTGCCACAGCGGGGTGCCGGGTTCTATCGCGGCATTTGGCAAATTACTTTTAAACTTGACGAGGCTCATAAATTCCCCTTTTCATGTTTCACAATACACTGGAATGATTGTTTAAGCCACAGGGCTCAATGTATTGCCAATTTACCCAACTCGGTCAAGATTGAATACACAAGTTCCTGACCCTGCACATTCATGCCTTGTGCAAGCTTGTCGGCATCCCGCTCGCCCGCGACCAGCTTACCCATCATGCCGCCCATTTTTGCCATGTCACCGCCAGCCCGTACCATTTGCTCGGACATGTTTGCCAGCATATGCAACGCTTCAACGTTACCGCGCGATGCAGCATGTATCATACTTGCCAGACCCGGCGCGGCGATGCTGGGATCAGGTTTGGCATTGGGGTCGGGCAAAGTGGAAGGATCCTGCAACCCCAACAGAATAGCTTCGACTATCGTGCTGTCTTCCTCATCCAGACCGATCAACACAGTGACTTCACGTTTGCCGTTAACTACCTGACGTATCGCAGTGACCAAGGTTGCCCAGCCGTTTTTTTCAGATACGCTAAGCATCTCTTCCAGTTGCGGCAGCAGTTCCCGGTTATTACATGCCATCACCACGTTATAGATCAACGTCGCATGAAACTGCACAATTTGCTGTTTTGGATTTGAGAGTAGTTTTGACATCCCACCTATTCCTTGAATTTTCTTTCAGCAGGGTTACTTATCCCACCCATTTCCGTGCATTCTGGAACATGCGCATCCAGGCGCCGTTTTCACTCCACTCGGCCGGATGCCATGAATTCTGTACCGCACGGAACACACGTTCCGGATGCGGCATCATGATACTGAAGCGGCCATCCGGCGTGGTTAGCCCTGTTGCACCCTTGGGTGAGCCATTTGGGTTAAACGGATAAGTCTGCGTGGCCTTACCTTCGTTATCCACATAGCGCAGGGTGATGAGTGGTTGCGCCGCTTTCAGTTTATTCGCATTGCCAAAACGAAGTTTCAGAGAAGACTCATGCCCGCTTGCGGGCGTGATGTCGGAACTAAAATCAGCATAACCTTCACCGTGGGAGACGACGATAGGTATACGGCTACCGGCCATACCTTCAAATAAGATCGAAGCGGTTTTCTGCACTTCCACCATCACAAAGCGCGCTTCAAATTGCTCGGATTGATTACGCGCAAAATGAGCCCAGTTTTCCGCACCCGGAATAATCTCGTGCAGCTTGCTCATCATCTGGCAGCCATTGCACACACCCAGAGCAAAGGTGTCACGACGATCAAAGAAGGCAGAAAATTCATCGCGTGCACGCGGATTGAACAGGATGGATTTCGCCCAGCCTTCACCCGCACCCAGCACGTCGCCGTATGAGAAACCACCGCATGCTGCAACCCCTTTGAAGTCGGCAAGGCTGACGCGTCCGGTGATAATGTCGCTCATATGCACATCAACCGCGGTGAAACCGGCACGGTCAAAGGCCGCAGCCATTTCGAGCTGGCCATTCACGCCCTGCTCGCGCAGGATCGCCATTTTGGGTCGTGTACTCAGGATAGCAGGCGAGACTGGATTAGCATTGGGGTCGTAGCTTAGCTTGGCATGCAGACCGGGATCGCCGGCATCCAGTTTGGCCTCATATTCCTCTTGTGCACAGGCCGGGTTGTCGCGCAGTTTTTGCATCTGGTAGGTGGTTGCCGACCAGATGAGCTGCAAATCGATGGCATTTTCGCTGTAGAGTTTTTTGCCATTGTGCGAGATATTGAACATGCCTTTCTTATTCAAACTGGCCACTTCATGCACATCTTTCAAACCGGCGAGGCGGCAGGCTTGCAGCACATCTTTCACATCCTTAATCCGTACCTGTAATACTGCACCCAGCTCTTCGTTGAACAAGGCACTGATTGAGTCGCCTTTCAGTTCATCCAGACTGATATCCAAACCGATATGCGATGCGAATGACATCTCGCACAACGTTGCAAGCAATCCGCCGTCTGAGCGGTCATGATAGGCGAGCAATTTGCCATCGCCGTTCAATTGCTGCACCGTCTCAAAGAAAGCCTTCAGCTTGGCGGCATCATTCACATCCGGTGCCACATTGCCCACCTGTCCATAAACCTGCGCCAGTGCCGAACCACCCAGACGGTTTTTGCCATTACCCAGATCAATCAGCAGTAATACCGAATCGGCAACGGGTTGCAATTGCGGTGTGAGTGTTTTTGTTGCATCCATACAGGGCGCAAAGGCTGTCACGATCAAAGAAAGGGGTGCAGTTACCGCCTTGTTGTCTTTCCCTTCCTGCCAGGAAGTCTTCATCGACATTGAATCTTTGCCTACCGGTATGCTGATACCCAGGGCAGGGCACAATTCCATACCAACTGCCTTAACCGTATCGAACAAGGCAGCATCTTCACCGTGGTGACCCGCTGCTGCCATCCAGTTGGCGGAAAGTTTGATATCGCCGATTTTCGCGATACGCGCCGCTGCAATGTTGGTAATCGCTTCACCCACTGCCATGCGCCCTGAAGCGGGTGCATTGAGAACCGCCAACGGAGTGCGTTCACCCAAAGCGTAAGCCTCACCCAGGTTGGTATTGAATCCCATTAGCGTGACTGCCACGTCAGCCACAGGCACCTGCCATGGGCCCACCATCTGGTCTCGAGCGGTCATGCCTCCCACCGTGCGGTCGCCAATAGTGATCAGGAAACTTTTATCCGCGACCGAAGGTAAGCTCAGCACACGGGTAATCGCCTCCTTCAGCTTGATTTTACTGTCATCGAGTGACGGCAGTTTTATCTTCTCACGTTTGACATTACGCGTCATTTTGGGCGGCTTGCCCAGCAATACCGACAGCGGCATATCCACCGCATCGTTCCTGAACAGCTCGTCATGCACGATCAACCTGTCGTCGGTAATCGCATGGCCCAACACCGCAAACGGACAGCGTTCGCGTGCACAAATTTCCTGAAATTCGGCCAGACGCTCCAGTGCAATGGCCAGTACGTACCGCTCCTGCGCTTCGTTGCTCCAGATTTGCATGGGCGACATGCCGCGCTCTTCCGACGGCACTTTGCGCAATTCAAAACGTGCGCCGCGGCCACCGCCATGCACCAGCTCCGGCAGCGCATTGGATATTCCGCCAGCACCCACATCATGTATCGACAGAATAAGATTGTTGGGGCCCATCTGCCAGCAACGGTCGATCACTTCCTGTGCCCGTCGTTGCATCTCTGGGTTGCCGCGCTGAACCGAATCAAAATCCAGATCCTCCGCATTGGTGCCGGTATCCATACTGGAAGCCGCGCCGCCGCCGAGACCGATCAGCATGCCGGGGCCACCCAGCTGAATCAGCAAGGCCCCCACCGGCAAGTCATGCTTGTTCGTGTGTTGCGCCGCGATGTTACCAACACCGCCAGCCAGCATGATAGGCTTGTGATAGCCGCGCATTTCGCCATTGACGTTCTCTTCAAAGGTACGGAAATAGCCGGCCAGAATGGGGCGTCCAAATTCATTATTGAACGCCGCACCGCCGATGGGACCTTCCAGCATGATCTGCAAAGCGGAAGCAATGCGCGCTGGCTTGCCGTATTTTTTTTTCTCCCACGGTTGCACAAAACCGGGAATCGCCAAATTGGAAACAGAAAAACCGGTCAAACCCGCCTTGGGCTTTGAACCTGACCCTGTCGCGCCTTCATCCCGAATTTCTCCACCCGCCCCTGTCGCAGCACCGGCAAAAGGAGCGATCGCGGTGGGATGATTATGTGTTTCCACCTTCATCAGGGTATGGGTAAGCTCTTTGTTGAAACCGTATTTGCCATCAACATCGGGATAGAAACGGTCAACACGCGCGCCTTCTATCACCGAAGAGTTGTCTGAATAAGCGACGACAGTGCCCTGGGGATGCAGCTTGTGAGTATTGCGTATCATGCCAAACAGCGTCATGGCTCCCTGCTCGTTATCAATTACCCAGTCGGCATTAAATATTTTGTGGCGACAATGCTCCGAGTTTGCCTGCGCAAACATCATCAGCTCGACATCGGTAGGGTTTCGCTGCAGCTTGATAAAATTTTCTACCAGGTAATCGATCTCATCATTCGACAGTGCCAGGCCGAGCTCATAATTGGCCACAGACAAGGCAATGTTGCCTCCTTCCAGTACATCTACAGTAGCCAGGGGTTGTGCTTCACCATGGGCGAATATCTTTTCTGCGACACCGTCAAAATCGGTCACCACAGACTCGGTCATGCGGTCATGCAACAATGGCTTGATCGCTTTCAGTTGGGTATGGCTCAGCGCATGACCACTCCTGGTTTTAAAGTAGTAAACGATGCCACGCTCGATACGCTTGACTGCCGGCAGCGCGCAATGCTGGGCTATTTCAGAAGCCTTGGAAGACCATGGGGAGATCGTGCCAAGACGTGGCACCACCAAAATACTGTGTAATTTTGCAGAAAGTTTATCCTTCTCACCATCCAGGCCCAATAAACGCCTCAGCAACTGAGTGTCCGCGTCCGACAGCGCCGATTTCAGCTCGGTAAAGTACCAGTGCCTTGTCGTTTCAACGACAACATCGGCGGCTATGGAGTTAATTACGCTTTGTAATTTTTCAAGACGGAATGGTGATAATGCAGATTTGCCAGTGGAAGTGAGGAACATGGCGCAGTCCTTTCGAGCAGGTGAGTTAGGATGCAATTATAATGCACGCTTTCTTATCACTTCAGGAAAACAGCATGGCAACTGCCCGCCCCCCCGTAATTACGCAAAAACAAGTTACTGCATTTCTTGCGCCACGCCCGCGTGACAGCCATAAAAGCTTGTTTGGTACGGTAGCCGTCATCGGTGGCAATACCGGCATGATAGGTGCTGCACTGTTGGCGGGGCGGGCCACGCTCAAGCTGGGTGCAGGCTGTGTGCATGTCGGCATGCTGGGAGATGGCGCGCCTAGTGTCGATATGCAACAAGCTGAATTAATGTTGCACTCGGCACAAGCTGCGTTGACGATACCCGGACTGGATGTCGTTGTGGTTGGCTGCGGCATGGGTAAAAATGCTGCGGCGCAGAAAATTCTGCACGAC
>JANXWX010000216.1 GCA_025350915.1 Nitrosomonadales bacterium | reverse complement strand
TTTGTACTGGCGGGGTAATGCCCTTGGGATATTGCAGATTCAGTCAATCAAAAATGGGAAATGATGGAAACATCGCAAAAATGTCCGACGGATCGGAAAAGATTAAAGACGAATTTAACGCTCAGTCCGACAGGCTGCTAGTATTTCAAGATATTATCGGGTAATTTATTTCACTTGCCCCCGTTCAATACTAATCCCTACCATGCGACTCCCACGTATCGCCTGCAGTTTGGCCACGCTGACCTTGACCCAGGGTGCACTAAAATCTTTCAGTAAAATTTGCGCGATATGTTCTGCCAACGCTTCCAGCAAGTTGAAGTGGCGACTGGCCAGCACCTCTTTTAGATGTTTCACAATATCGGCATAGTCCAGTGCGTCAGCGATGTCATCGCTCTGGCAGGCCTTGCTATTCGGCAGACCGATATCGAGATCGATCTGAATAGTTTGGGCGACAAGGCGTTCCCAGTCGTATACACCGATG
The DNA here is from genome assembly GCA_025350915.1 of Nitrosomonadales bacterium. Taxonomy (GTDB): domain Bacteria; phylum Pseudomonadota; class Gammaproteobacteria; order Burkholderiales; family Gallionellaceae; genus 39-52-133. The sequence goes on along the minus strand of JANXWX010000216.1, from coordinate 2,093 downwards.
AGTGTGTCTACTTTAAGTTCACGCAGAAAGATGATGTCCATTGATGCTGTCTGTAATTGAAGTTTCGCGTAAAATTCGCGTCTTCGCATTTTAAGGTATTCCCGATGTTGACCCTAGCTTTTGTTGTGTGCGCCTATTTGTTAGGCTCGGTTTCGTTTGCGGTGCTGATGAGCAAGGCTTTCTCCTTGCCTGATCCGCGTACCTATGGTTCGCAAAATCCGGGTGCGACTAATGTATTGCGCAGCGGTAAAAAAGCCGCTGCAGCGCTCACATTGTTGGGAGATGCAGCCAAAGGCACAGTGGCGGTACTGTTGGCGCAGTGGTATGCGCCGGAAAACTATGCACTCATTGCGGCGGTGTCTCTGGCTGTGTTCATTGGCCACCTGTTCCCGATATTCCTGCGTTTCAAGGGTGGCAAGGGTGTGGCGACGGCGCTGGGTGTATTGCTGGCGTTGAATGTATGGCTGGGGCTGGCGTGTCTGGCAACCTGGCTGTTGGTAGCGCTGGTGTTCCGCCTGTCTTCGTTGGCCGCATTGCTGGCGGCCGCTGCAACCCCGGTTTATGCGTATTTGTTTAACTTGCCGCGTGAGTATTTGCTGGTGGCAACTGTGTTGTCGTTGTTATTGATCTGGCGTCACAAGGGCAATATTCAGAATTTGATAGCGGGCAAGGAAAGCAAGATAGGCAGCAAAAAGCAATCATAAAATGTAGGGTGCGTCCCACGCACCCTACGGAGAGGGAGCTTTACTCCAGATTCAATTCCTGTAAATCCCAGCGTGGTTTAACATTAAAGCGGTAATCGCGCTTTGCATCTTGCTGCTGCAAGCGCAGCGCACCGGCGAAGGCGATCATCGCGCCGTTGTCGGTACAAAATTCCAGATCAGGATAAAACACCTGGCAGCCAATGTTTTTTGCAGACGTGCTTAATTGTTTACGCAGTAATTGGTTCGCACCTACCCCTCCGGCCACCACAAGCTGCTTCAGGCCGCTTTGTTTAAGTGCAGTCATGGCTTTGGTTGCCAGTACATCCACAATGGCTTCCTGCGCCGCACAGGCGATATCTGCGCGTGTCTGTTCATCGAGTGCGTTTTGTTTGCTGGCGGTGAGCACGGCGGTTTTGAGACCGCTGAAGCTGAAGTTAAGATCGCCGCTATGCAACATCGGGCGCGGAAACTTAAAGCGTCCACTCGTTCCTCTTTTAGCCAGTTGGGAGAGCTCAGCGCCACCGGGATAGTTTAAACCGAGCAGCTTGGCGCTTTTGTCGAATGCCTCACCTGCGGCATCATCCAGGGTTTCGCCAAGTAATGTATAGCGACCGACTCCATCCACACGCATCAACTGGGTATGACCACCTGAAACCAGCAAGGCAATGAAGGGGAAGTCTGGAGCGGGCTTGGACAGTAGTGGCGAAAGTAAATGACCTTCCAGATGGTGTATGCCAAGAGCGGGGATGTTAAGAGAGTAGGCAAGCGAACAGGCGACACCCGCGCCAACCAGCAAGGCGCCGGAAAGTCCTGGGCCCTGTGTATAGGCAATTGCGTCGATATCGGCCAATTGACAATCAGCCTGAGCAGCTACTTCACGAATGAGCGGCAAAACATAACGCACATGGTCGCGCGAAGCCAGCTCCGGTACTACACCGCCATATTCATTGTGCATGGCTATTTGCGAGTGCAGCACATGAGCGAGCAGGCCGCGCTCGGTATGGTACAGCGCAACGCCGGTTTCATCGCAGGACGATTCTATGCCTAAAATTAACTCCACGATGATGCGCCTCTCTATCAACCTCTTAACGAAGTATGCATTGTACTTTGATGTGTGCGATATAAAATATAACGACAAAAGTGCACAAATGAATTGACGAAAAAAAATCGATCTATATAATGCGCGCCTCCTTGCAGTAACAGCGGGCAAGTTGCCCGATTCAATAAGCGTAAAAATCGTTAAATTAGTTTTAAAAATAGATTGACGCAATAAAATCGATCTGTATAATGCGCACCTCTTCGACGCTACGGTGTCAACTGCGAAAGCAGGAAAGTTCTTTAAAATTCAAATAAAACAATCGATTAGTGTGGGTATGTGGACTGAGGCGT
>JANXWX010000214.1 GCA_025350915.1 Nitrosomonadales bacterium | reverse complement strand
TAAAAGAGTTTCATCCACCAGCCGGGCAGGGGATTATTATTTTCGCGCAGGTCGCCATCCCAAACATGGCCTGTTGTTTCAACAGGTAGAGGTTTGCCGTCAGCGCCGATTTTTACTTTCATTTTTGATTGTGACCAAAGCAAAACGCCGCAACCGAAAATGCTGATTGCTACAACTACTGCAATTAGTATGCCCAGCCAACCATTTGTAAAATCTGCCATGATTATTTCCCTGTCGTATCGGTGTCAATTTCAAGTAGCGATTGTCCAATCGCCTCAAATTTTGATTTGTTATGCTTGTTGTAAGCCCAATATATGATGCCAATAAAAACCGTGAAACTGACTACCGTGATAATGCTGTTTATTAGAATGCTGTCCATATTTAACCTCCGCGATTAGTTCTTGTTTTTGATTGCGGTGCCAAGTACTTGCAGGTAGGCAATGAGTGCATCCTGCTCAGTTTTGTCTTTGACTTCGTCTGCCGCGCCAGCAAGCTCCGCATCTGAGTAAGGTGCGCCCAGCGTGCGTAAAACACGCATTTTTGGCTCGATATCTTTGGGATTCAGCTTGGTGCGAGATAGCCACGGGTAAGCTGGCATATTGGACTCTGGCACGAGGTCACGCGGGTTTTCCAGGTGGGCACGATGCCATTCATCGCTGTAACGACCTCCTACTCTAGCCAAATCAGGCCCTGTTCGTTTGCTCCCGAACTGGAAAGGTCTGTCGTAAACCGCTTCTCCTGCGACGGAATAGTGGCCATAACGTTCTGTTTCTGCACGGAAGGGGCGAATCATCTGTGAATGACAACCGTAACAACCCTCGCTCACGTAGATGTCACGACCTGCCAGTTGCAATGCTGTGTAGGGTTTTAAACCTTCCACGGGTTGAGTTGTTGATTTTTGGAAAAACAATGGCACGATTTCCACAATACCGCCAACAGCAGCTACCAATATTGTCAAAACTAACAACAAACCAACGTTTTTTTCTATCAGCTCATGGCTAAATTTACTCATTAATCTTCTCCTAATAGCAACAGTTGGTTTAAGCGTGGGCGGTTGAAGGCGATAGTGCGGGAATGATTGCCTCTTCCGCTTTGCCGGCTGCAATTGTCTTTGCCACGTTGTATGCCATTACTATCATGCCCGTCAGGTAGAGGATGCCTCCTCCCAGACGAATGACGTAGTATGGGAAGGTGGCTTTCACCGACTCTATGAAGGTGTAAGTTAGCGTTCCGTCAACGTTAACTGCGCGCCACATCAACCCCTGCATTACACCGGCAATCCACATGGATGATATATACAGCACCACGCCAATTGTCGCGACCCAGAAGTGCACTTCAATCAATTTTTTACTGTACATCTCAGTACGACCAAACAACCGTGGCAACAGGTAATACATACTGCCTATGGTAATGAAGCCAACCCAGCCCAAGGCACCTGAATGGACGTGCGCAATGTTCCAGTCGGTGTAATGCGACAGTGCATTGACAGTCTTGATTGACATCATCGGGCCTTCAAAGGTCGACATTCCATAGAACGACAGGGAAACAATCAGGAAGCGCAGTATTGGATCAGAACGCAATGTGCTCCATGCGCCAGAAAGTGTCATGATTCCGTTGATCATACCGCCCCATGAAGGCGCTAATAAAATTAGCGAGAACACCATGCCTACAGATTGCGCCCAGTCAGGGAGGCTTGTGTAGTGTAAATGATGGGGACCGGCCCACATATAGGTAAATACTAACGCCCAGAAGTGGACGATAGAAAGACGATAAGAATAGATAGGGCGATTGATTTGTTTGGGAATAAAGTAATACATCATCCCCAGAAAACCGGCGGTCAGGAAAAATCCAACGGCGTTATGCCCGTACCACCATTGCACCATTGCGTCCTGCACTCCGGCATAAGCCGAATACGATTTGGTTAGTGATACGGGTAGTGCAGCTGCATTAACGACATGCAGCATAGCAACAGCCACAATAAATGCACCGAAGAACCAGTTGGCGACATAAATATGTTCAATCTTGCGCTTGGCCAGAGTTCCAAAGAATACAACTGCATAAGCCACCCATACTACGGCAAGCAAGAGTGCAATTGGCCATTCAAGTTCGGCATATTCTTTACCCCGGGTAATACCAAGGGGTAAGGTAATTACCGCCAACACTATGACTGCCTGATAGCCCCAAAAAGTAAAGGCCGCCAGTTTGTCGCAGAATAATCGTACATTTGAGGTTCGTTGAACTACAAAGTATGACGCGCCGATCAAAGCGCTTCCACCAAAAGCAAAGATTACTGCGTTGGTATGTAGCGGTCGCAGTCGACCGTAACTTAACCACGCTATGCCGAAATCGAGTTCGGGCCATATCAACTGGGCAGCAATAAATACGCCCACAAGCATACCGATTACACCCCAAACGATAGTCATAATAGAAAATTGGCGAACAACGCGATAATTGTAAGTATTTGCTATGGCTTCAGTCATATTAATTGCCCGGTTATGAAATATAATGAATCAATTATATTTGATGCCAATTGATCCTGATTTGATTTATATCAAATTTTTGATTGATATAGATCAATATTTTGCCTATAGTTTGTGCTGAAAACTAATATTTACTCTTGATTTGTTGTAACTTGTTGTAATAAGTCAATATTTTTACTGTTTGTATTAAATTATTTATTTGTTACTTAATCATGAAAATCGACGATATCAGATCTAATCTGCTTGACCTGGCACGTTGCCATACTTGTAGCATTCGTGATGGTGCCTTGTGTTCGGGCTTGTCAGATGAGGAATTCAGCCATATCAATCTGTCGGTTGAAGATATAAAGTTTCCGGCGGGATCTACATTGTTTCGCCAAGGTGGTGACGGACGTTACATTTATAGTATCCGTCAGGGAATGGTTAAACTTAATCGGCTCAGACAAAATGGAGACCAGCGCATAATGCGTGTATTGCGCCCAAGCGATGTGGCAGGTCTCGAAGCGATGGTCGCTGGTCAGTATGAGTATGATGCGATTGCGATTGATGCAGTTCTTGCCTGTCGTATATCTGTTGAGGTGATCAAACGGCTGGATATTGAATCTCCACGTTTGCACAAGAAGTTATTGGAACGCTGGCACCAAACCCTGGTAGAGGCAGACGAATGGATGGCAGAGTTAACTTCAGGCACTGCGCGTGCCCGTATTGCAAGGTTGTTGCTAAAAATGCGTCTGCCTGACCAGCCTGAAATATCCACCCTGTTTTCTCGCGATGATATTGGCTCAATGCTGTGCATGACGATGGAAACGGCAAGCAGAACAATCAATGCTTTTCAGCGCGAGGGAATAATAATGTCGCTGGATTCGGGTGGCCGATTTTACAAAGTAGATTCTGGCGCATTGGAAGCCGATATCGTTATCACTGATTAAATAGTTAGTGTTTGTGTGCTGCCGGTTTGGCAGATGTCGTGTCGGTGTCTTTTAGTATTCTCTCTGCGGCTTCGTCTAGCTCATCAAATTGTCGGTTGTTTAATGCCCACCAGAAGATCCACCCTAGCGCGAAAACAAATAAAATCCCTAAGGGTACGAGTAGATAAAGGATGTCCATAAAATGCTCTTTGTAAAATAATAAATGTGGGTATAACCGTTCTTAGCCGTTAGACTCATTGGTTTGCTGGGTTGAGAATAGCGTTAGTTTCATAAGATGTCTTTTGGGATTTAACAGCATAAATGCGTAACGAATTGAGAACGACAATGATGGAACTCAGTGACATTCCTATCGCGGCATGCCATGGCGCTAAAATCCCGGCCATCGCGGCTGGTATCGCAATGACATTATAGAGTACAGCCCAGCCCAAATTTTGTTTTATTAGGCTAAGTGACATTGACGAGGCTTTGACTGCATAGACCAAATCTTTCAGGTCGTTTGATATGAGCACCATATCACTTCTGGCTTGAGAAATTGGCGCGCCCTGACCCATTGCGATAGATACATCTGCTAACGAAAGCACTGGCCCGTCATTCATGCCGTCCCCAATCATAGCCACGACCGCACCTTGTTGCTGCAGTTTTTTTACCGCATTATGCTTTGCTTCCGGGCTTAAATTTGCGAGTGCTGTATTGATACCTAATTGAGAGGCAGTTGAGTTGACGACGTCTTGTCGGTCGCCTGATAGCAATAATACCGTTCTATTTTGTAGCTGCAAATACTGTATCAATTCTTTTGCATTCTCACGTAACGTGTCTTCCAGAGCAAATATCGCAATGTAGCCCGCTTTGTCACCCAGTGCGGAAATCGTTTTGCCGGCCAACTCGGCAGGTAAGTCAAGAGGTAGGCCATGAAGTTGCTGTACGAAATCGATACTGCCTAATCGGTAGTGAAAATTGTGGTGGTGAACTTCAATACCTTGTCCAGGAATTTCGTTCACATCATCATAACTTGCAATTTTTGTAATCGAATCTTTTGCGGAAAGCTCTGCTAGAGACGCATATAAAGCACGGGCAACCGGGTGTGAGGAAGTTGCAGTCACGTTCGTCGTGATAATACGAATGGCTTTCTCATCAAGCAAGGGATCAATTCTAAGCACTTGCATTTTTACCAGGTTTAGACGTCCCTGAGTTAGCGTGCCGGTTTTATCAAACACATAATGTGTTGCGCAGGCTAAAGATTCTACCGCTCGTCCTCGCGCAATCAACACGCCATTTTTAGCGAGCTGGCCAATAGCTGCCGACATAACACCAGGCGTTGCAAGCGAAAGCGCGCAAGGACAAGTAATCACCATGACAGTAACGGCTATCCATATGGCTCGGGCTGAGTCGATTTGCCACCAGACGATTCCCGAGGCTATTGCCAGTACCAGTACAATAGTCAAAAACATGCTGGCATAGCGATCTGCAAGTTGTATCAATGGGGGTTTCTCACTTGCGGCAGCCTCCATCATGCGCACCAGGGTTGAGAGTTGAGTGTCATCCCCTACACGAACTGCTTTCATCACCAATGGCCTGTTCATATTCAGGGCGCCCCCGATGAGTGTGTCTCCCACCTCTTTCGCAACGGCGCGCGACTCCCCAGTCATTAGCGACTCATCACATTCACTTATTCCAGATATTACTTCTCCATCCACCGGAATCTTTGCGCCAGGCTGGACTAATATATAGTCGTCTGCGATAAGTTCGGAAGCGAGAATCTGCTCGATTCTCATACTGGCTGGGTAGTCAGGTAGTTTTTCAGATTTAAGCGGGATGAGATGGGTGAGTGCGCGTAAAGCAGCGGTACTCTTGTTGTGAACTCTGGACTGTATCATGCGAGCACTTAGCAGGAAAAATACAAACATGATCAATGAATCGTAATAGACAGGCCCTCCTTTGAAGGTTGACCACACGCTAGCCATAAATGTCATCGCGATACCAATTGATACGGGCACATCCATGCCTATATGCCGATTGCGCAAATCACGATGGGCAGACTGAAAAAATGGTAATGAAGAAAAAATGACTACCGGTAAAGTAATTGCCAGGCTGGCGAGTTTAAGAAGTCGATCAATATCTGGGGTTAAATCGCCGTCTATTTGCGGGACAGGAACGAGGTAAGCAGGTAAGGCATACATCATTACTTGCATCATTGCAAAACCGGCAACAAACAATCGCCAGATGTTCATCTTGTGCTCACGATTAATTAGTTCTCCGGCTGAGCCGATCGGCATGGCGCCATAACCCAGTGACGAAATGGCTTCTATTATCTCTGCCTGAGACACTTTCTCCGGAAGCCAGCTCATCTCTGCGGTGTGTGAAGCAACATTAATAACAAATTTATTGATGCCTTCCAGCTTTTTTATGCGGTACTCAATTATCTGGTTGCAGGCTGCACAGTGCATACCTGTGATCGATAATTTGCTGTGTAGCAGTAAGTTAGTCAGTTCAAGACCGGATTCAGCTTGTGTTAGAGGGCTTGAAGGGGCGTTATTAATCATCAGAGGTCGTTAACAGGATTTTGTGTGCGAGATATTGATCTACCAGGCCAGAGTCAGCGACGGTTGTTAAAATTGCCGCACAACCATTGCAGCAAACCGGTTGTATGTGCCCATTGAATTGGACGTAGATCGTGCGTTTGGGTGTTGATTTTTCACCGCAATGATAACAAATAATTTTGTGACTAATAGACGTGCGGCTACTCAACTTGAAAATAGTTTGTACTGATTTAAGTAGTTTCAGGATCATCAGAATCGTTTTCGGCTAGGTCGGCGGTGGTTGAAGGTCGTTGTTATTAACGATTTTACGCGAAGTCATGTGTAGTTACTTGAGTTAGAACAAAGTTCCATATGCTTTACTATTCAACCCCATACTTTGCTGGCACACGGCTATTTGCTATAAATGGTGACCCACAGTGTTGTTGGTCAGACCAGATAAGGAGCGCAGTATTTGACGAACAGGAATATCTTTGCTATAGTTCGCTCTTCGCTGACGCGGGGTGGAGCAGTCTGGCAGCTCGTCGGGCTCATAACCCGAAGGTCGTAGGTTCAAATCCTGCCCCCGCAACCCAACGAAAAAGATTTTAAAAATAGATTGACGCAATAAAATCGATCTGTATAATGCGCACCTCTTCGACGCTACGGTGTCAACTGCGAAAGCAGGAAAGTTCTTTAAAATTCAAATAAAACAATCGATTAGTGTGGGTATGTGGACTGAGGCGT
>JANXWX010000184.1 GCA_025350915.1 Nitrosomonadales bacterium | reverse complement strand
TCCAGCTTGGCCGCATCCCGCTGTTCCAGCGCCTGATACAGCTTGTACAGCTCGGCAGCGTACTGCCCGATCTCGCGCAATAACGCATCGCGGTTTGCCAGACTGATGTCGCGCCACATTTCCGGAGAGCTGGCGGCAATGCGGGTGAAATCGCGGAAACCGCTGGCGGCAAAGGACAGCAGTAAATCACGGTTTTCCCGCTGCGCCAGATCGTGCACCAGGGTAAATGAAAGCAGATGGGGCAAATGACTCACTGCGGCAAACACTTCATCGTGCTGTTCAGGTGTCAGCTCGCTCACCAGCGCACCGCAAGCTTGCCACGCCGCTTTCACGCGCGCGACGGCTGCAGCAGAATTTTCCGGCATTGGTGTGAGAACCACTTTCTTGCCCTGATACAGATCGGCAAGGGCTGCCGATGGTCCGCTATGTTCGGCACCTGCAATCGGGTGCGCCGGCACGAATTGTGCAATTTTATTGCCCAGCTGGCCGCGTGCTGCCGCCACGACATCACCCTTGGTACTGCCACCATCGGTAATCAGAGTATTGGCACCGAGAAATGGCGCAATATTTGCCAGAATATCCGCCATCTGCGCGACAGGGGTAGCCAATAAGATCAGATCAGCATCGGTAACTTCACGGGCGACATCCTCGCCGATACGATCAATCAGGCCAAAGCCTAGTGCCTGCTCCAGTGTCCGCTTACTGCGACCGAAACCGACGACTTCATTCACTGCATTTGCGTTGCGCAAGGCTAACGCAAATGAACCGCCGATCAGGCCGACACCGAAAATAACAACTTTTTTAAACTGCGGCTGCACCATCTCACCCCTCTCCCCAGCCCTCTCCCGCAAGGTGCGACTCCAGTTAGATAGTGCGTCCGATCGCACCGGCGATTGCACCCAGCACACCCATCAGCTTTTTCAGCTCGTCCGGCGTCAGCGCCTGATCGGCATCACACCAGGCTTCGCACGGATTCGGATGCATTTCCACCAGCAACCCATCTGCACCTGCAGCCACAGCTGCCTGTGACAGTGCCGCTACCATCCATGCCTTACCGCCTGCATGTGAAGGGTCAACGATCACCGGCAGGTGAGTTTCTTTTTTCAGCACGGGTATCGCAGTGACATCGAGTACGTTGCGATAGTAGGTCTCAAAAGTACGGATACCGCGTTCGCAGAAAATAATATTGTGATTACCGCCGGCCGCGATGTATTCCGCCGCCATCAGCCATTCGGAAATCGTGGCTGACATGCCGCGTTTCAGAATCACCGGCTTGTTGATACGCCCGACTTCTTTGAGCAAATCAAAGTTCTGCATATTGCGGGTGCCGATCTGGATTACATCCACGTCGTGTTCCATAAAGGTATCCAGCATGCGGATGTCCATCAGTTCGGTGACGATAGGCAGTTTGTATTTGCTGGCAGCCTTGCGGAACATATCCAGGCCTTCCACGCCCTTGCCCTGAAAGGTGTAGGGGCTGGTACGCGGCTTGAACGCACCGCCACGCATCAAACGGCAACCGGCTTCATGCACGTATTGTGCCGACAAATCCATCTGCGATTGCGTTTCGACAGAACAGGGGCCTGCAATTACCTGTATCTGATTGCCACCCAGCTTGATGCCGCCGATATCGATGACGGTGTTTTCCTTGTGCGATTCGCGCGATACAATTTTGTATTGTTTGGCGATATGCATTGCCGATTCCACACCGGGTAAGGCATTAAACATTTCCTCGCTCAGCTTGCGCTCATCACCGATCGCACCGATTACAGTACGCTCGATACCGCGCGAAATATTGGCCTGCAAACCGTTGGTTTCAAGCTTCTTAACGACCGTGCCTATTTCCGCATCGGTTACATCTCTACCCATTACTATAATCACTTCAGTTCCCCTAACTTTGTAGCCTGCTGCCACATATAAAAATAAATGTTATAGCCTACCCTCTCCCCAACCCTCCCCCTGCTGGGGAGGGGAAAACGAGTAAGGCCTTAAAACTTTAATGCCTGCCCTAACGCAGATAAAAATTTCTCATTCTCTGATTCCAGACCAATACTTACACGTAAATAATCTGCCATATCGTAATTTGCCACCGGCCTTACAATCACACCAAGTTCAAGCAAGCGCCGATACATCGCGGTCGCGCCACCGATGCGGAAACTGATGAAATTGCCAAACGATGGTATGTAGCTCAATCCCAGTTTATTCAAGCCGGCGATGATCTGCAGCATGCCGCGCTGATTGAGTTCATACGTCTGCTGCACAAAGTCCATATCATGCAAGGCCGCTACCGCCGCCGCCTGTGCCACGCTGTTTACATTAAACGGCTGCCGTACACGGTTCATCATATCGGTGATCTGTTCGTGTGCAATAGCATAACCCACTCGCAAACCTGCAAGCCCGTAGGCCTTGGAGAAAGTACGCGAAATAATTAGGTTGGGATATTTTGCAAGCCAGCTTACGCTGTCATAGCGCTGTGCCGGCGGCAGATATTCATTATAAGCCTCATCCAGCACTACCAGCACATTAACCGGCAATGCGCTCAAAAAGCGCTCCAGTGCAGCCGCAGTTAAATAGGTGCCTGTCGGATTATTCGGATTCGCGATGAACACCATCTTGGCTTTATGCTGCACCGCGGCCTTGAGCATCGCCTCCAGATCATGCCCAAAGTCTTTTGCCGGAACAGCAATACCCTTGGCACCAACCGCCTGTGTGGCCAGGGCATACACGGCAAACGCGTGCGCTGAATATACCGCCACATCGCCCGGCGCCAGAAAAGCGCGCGAAGCAAGCTCCAGCAAATCATTCGAACCATTGCCAAGCACCAGGTTGGCCAGCGCCACACCATAACGCTTCGATAATGCATCCTTTAATTCAAAGCCGTTGCCATCCGGATACAGTGCAATTGTGCGAATTGCCTCATGCATTGCCGCAATCGCCTTGGGGCTGGCACCAAGGGGGTTTTCATTGGACGCCAGTTTAACAATACCGCTGATACCCAACTCACGCTCCAGTTCGGCAATAGGCTTGCCGGGCTGGTAAGGCGCAATCGCGCGAATATAGGAAGGAGCTAATTCTGTGTAGTTCATTTAATACCCATCAACAAAAATTTTTTTTAATTCCAGAGAAACTCAGATAACGGACACCGGATACGACCCCAGTATCTTTACAAATGCCGCAGCACTTTTCAATTCCTGTAGCGCTGCCGCCACCTTCGAGTCTGCCTGGTGACCTTCGATGTCGACAAAGAAAACGTACTCCCACAGGCCCGATTTGGCGGGGCGCGACTCCAGCTTGCTCATACTGACACCGTGCTTGGCGAAAGGCACCAGCAGATCGTGCACCGCACCCGGACGATTCGGCGCCGACATCACCAGCGAAGTTTTATCCTTGCCGGAAGTGGCCACTTCCTGATTGCCTATCACCAGAAAACGTGTGGTATTACGCGGATCATCTTCAATATTGGCGGCTTGCATGGCAATACCAAAACGCTCGGCAGCCTGCTTGCCGGCTATCGCAGCACTGTGTTTTTCTTTTGCTGCCAATGAGGCAGCCTCGGCATTGCTGGCGACAGAAACACGCTCGGCATGCGGCATATGGGTATTCAGCCAGTCCTGACACTGACCCAGCGATTGCGGATGCGAATAAACACGCTTTATCTTTGCGAGGTCTTTATCCTGCGACAACAGGCATTGGTGCACCGCCAACAACACTTCCCCGCATAATTTGAGCGGGCTTTGCAGCAGCAAATCCAGCGTGCGTCCAATCGCACCCTCGGTAGAATTTTCTACCGGCACGACGCCATAACGCACCTCCCCGCTTTCAACCTTGCGGAATACGTCATCGATGGAGGCACAGGAAACACCCGCATGGGCATGGCCAAAGCGCTTGAAAGCGGCGGCTTCGGTAAACGTGCCTTGCGGGCCCAGGAATGCGACTGATACGGGCTCTTCCAGTGCACGGCAATGCGACATGATTTCGGTAAACAGCGTGCTCACGCTTTGAGCAGACAACGGCCCCTTGTTTGCCTCCACCATGCGCTGTAATACCTGCGCTTCACGTTCAGGACGCAGCACAGGGCTGCCATTTTTGGCGTGACCTATTTGCTGCGCGAGTTGAGCACGCTGATTAAACAGCCTGAGCAAGTCATCATCAATACTGTCAATCTGTGTACGAAATTTTTTGAGTTCTTCACTCATTGTTTAATCTTTCAAAAGCCATTTTATAAAGGTAAATCCCTCACCATCAACACACCCGGAATAGCTGCAAGCTGCGCGATCAGTTTTGCCGGTATCGCGCTATCGGTATCCACCAGGGTATACGCCATTTCACCGCGCGATTTGTTCAGCATATTGTGAATATTAATATCTGCTGCTGCCAGCGCCGTAGAAATCTGTCCCAGCATATTGGGCACGTTCGCATTTGCGATTGAGATTCGGAAGGACGACTCACGCGGCATGCTTGCATTGGGGAAATTAACCGTATTGAACAAATTCCCGTGCTCCAGATAATCACGCAATTGCTCCGCCACCATTACCGCACAATTATCCTCTGCCTCCTGTGTAGACGCGCCCAGGTGCGGCAAGGAAATTATTGCCGGATTGCCACGGTTTTTTTGCGACGGAAAATCACATACATAATTACGCAAATGCTTGCTTGCCAGCCCGGCGATCACCGCATCTTCATCCACGATCGCATCGCGGGAAAAATTCAACAATACGCTGCCGGGTTTCATCACCTGCACGCGCTTTTCATTGATCAAACCACGGGTTGCATCGAGCAGTGGCACATGCAGCGTCACAAAATCGCTTTGCTTCAGCAAGTCTTCTACACTCTGTGCTTTCTTCACTTGCGCGGGCAAACTCCAGGCAGCATCCACGGTAATTTCCGGATCGTAACCGATAACCTGCATCCCCAAGCCTATGGCTGCATCCGCCACCAGACGACCGATTGCACCCAAGCCAATTATGCCGAGCGTACGGCCGCGCAACTCGATACCGGCATAGTTAGCCTTGCCTGCTTCAACCAGCTTATGCAGGGTAGCGTCATCGCCTGTCAGACCGTTGGCGAAACTCAGCGCCTGCAAGACATTGCGCGACGACAGCATCATGCCGGTGATGATCAGTTCCTTCACCGCGTTCGCATTGGCACCCGCCGCATTAAACACCGGCACGCCACGAGCGCTCATCTTTTTCACCGGAACATTATTGGTACCTGCACCGGCACGGGCTATCGCTTTCACACTGGCGGGAATATCCATCTCCAGCATATTCTGCGATCGCACCATGATTGCATCAGGCTCTTTTATGTCGGGGCTGACAACGTAACGCTCAGCCGGAAAACGCTTGAGACCCAGCGGCGAAATTTTGTTTATAGTGAGTATGCTGAATGTCTTGGCCATTTTGCTTAACCGTTCTGCTTAACTATTTTTTTGGGCAAACTCTGTCATAAAACCGACCAGCGCCTGCACGCCTGCCAGCGGCATTGCGTTATAAATCGACGCGCGCATTCCGCCCACCGAACGATGCCCCTTCAGTTGTAGCAGACCGCGTGTTTCAGCCTGCTTGAGGAAATCGCCATCCAGTGCATCATTCTTCAACGTGAATGGCACGTTCATGCGCGAACGGTCTGCCTTGGCGACCGGGCAGTTGTAAAAACCGTTACTGGTATCAATCGCGTCATAAATCAGTTTGGCTTTCGCAATATTGGTTTTCTCCATCGCCGCCACGCCACCGTTGCGCTTCAGCCACTGGAACACCAGACCCGACATATAGACCGCGTAAGTAGGTGGTGTGTTATACATTGAATCGTTGTCGGCGTGGATCTTGTAATCGAGCATGGTGGGCGTATTGACCGGAACCTGGCCGATCAGATCTTCGCGCACGATCACGATACACAATCCGGCCGGGCCGATATTCTTTTGCGCACCGGCGTAAATCAGACTGTATTTGCTTACATCAATTTCACGCGACAGAATATGCGATGACATATCCGCCACCAGTGGCACATTACCGGTTTCTGGAACCCAGCCGAATTCAACACCACCTATGGTCTCGTTTGAGGTGTAATGCAAAAAAGCCGCATTCGGATCGCACTTCCAGGTATTGAAAGCGGGTACATAAGAAAAATTCTTGTCCGCGTTATCCACCACCACATTCACCTTGCAGAACTTTTTTGCCTCGGCTATGGCCTTCTTCGACCATTCGCCAGTATTAACGTAGTCTGCAGACGTTTTGCCGCGCAACAGATTGAGTGGAATCATCGAGAACTGCAGATGTGCGCCGCCCTGCAGGAACAGCACCTTGTAATTCGCCGGAATATTCATCAGCTCGCGCAGGTCCTTTTCTGCCGCTGTCGCAATTCCCATAAACTCCTTGCCGCGATGGCTCATCTCCATCACCGACATGCCGCTGCCGTGCCAGTCCAGCATCTCATCCTGAGCTTGCTTCAGGACTTCATGTGGCAATACGGCCGGACCTGCGCTGAAATTATAGATCGTCATTTACTGCTTCCTTTAATCAATTAGGGGGTGTTTACTCAGCAGCACCTTCATCCTTGGCGGAGTCTTCTGCTGGCATTGTCTGCGCAGCTTCATCCAGTTCAGTATCTTCCGGCTCGGCTATCCTGCTCAAACTGGCCAGTTTTTCACCTTCACCCAAATTGATCAGCGTGACGCCCTGTGTGGCTCGGCTCATCTCGCGTATTTCCTTTACACGGGTGCGGATCAATACACCGCTGGTACCGATCAACATAATTTCATCATCCGTTCTCACCAGTATGGCAACCACCACTTTGCCGTTACGCTCACTGATCTGAATTACAATCATGCCCTGCGTACCACGTCCGTAACAGGTA
>JANXWX010000064.1 GCA_025350915.1 Nitrosomonadales bacterium | reverse complement strand
TACTCCCTGCCGGCACCCTCGACAAAATGCGCACCGCCTACGCTTTTGGCGCAGATGCAGTGTATGCCGGGCAACCGCGTTACAGTTTGCGTGCACGCAACAATGAATTCGGACTGGAAGAGTTACAGATCGGTATTCAGGAAGCTCACGCGCTGGACAAGAAACTGTTTGTCGCCAGCAACCTGATGCCGCATAACGCCAAGGTTAAAACCTATATGGCCGATATGGAGCCAGTCATTGCAATGAAGCCGGATGCACTGATCATGGCCGACCCCGGCCTGATTATGATGGTGCGCGAACGCTGGCCGGAGGTGCCGATTCATCTGTCGGTTCAGGCGAACACCGTCAACTTTGCCGCGGTTAAATTCTGGAAATCGCTGGGACTGGAACGTGTCATTTTGTCACGCGAACTGTCACTGGATGAGATCGAAGAAATTCGCCAGCAGTGCCCGGACATGGAACTGGAAGTTTTCGTGCATGGCGCACTCTGCATCGCCTATTCCGGCCGCTGCCTGCTCTCCGGCTATTTCAACCACCGCGACGCGAACCAGGGCACTTGCACCAACTCTTGCCGCTGGGATTACAAGGTCGCCAATGCGCAGGAAGACGGCAGCGGCGATATCAAAAAAGCTAACCCTCTCTCCAACTCTCTCCCGCTTGCGGGAGAGAGAGCAATCGTTCCCTCTCCCACAAGCGGGAGAGGGATGCCAGAAGACAACCAACCTGAAAAACTGGAATTCGATTTTGATAAAGCGCTGAGCGAAAGTGCTTTGTCCGATTGTGGCTCGATACCGCGCCACCCTCTGGCCGATCAACCCTACCTGATCTCGCGCGGCGATCATCCCGATGAATTATTGCCGGTACTTGAGGATGAGCACGGCACCTACATCATGAACTCCAAAGACCTGCGCGCAGTGGAGCATGTTGAACGTCTGGCCAAGATCGGTATTGATTCGCTCAAGATTGAAGGCCGTACCAAGTCCATTTATTACGTCGCCCGTACGGCACAGGTGTATCGCCAGGCGATCGATGATGCTGTGGCCGGGCAACCCTTCAACTACCAGTTATTAGGGGCACTGGACGCACTGGCCAGCCGTGGTTACACCGATGGTTTCTACGAACGTCACCATACCCATGAGCATCAGAATTATATGCGTGGCCATTCAGAAAGCTTCCGCCAGCAGTATGTTGGCGACATTGTGAGCTGCGCAAATGGGATGGCGGAGATCGAGGTGAAAAATAAATTTCACGTTGGTGACAAACTGGAAGTGATACACCCGAGCGGCAATCAGATTGTTGAAGTAACGCAGATGCATGGCATGGACGGCACAACGTTAAACGTGGCGCCAGGCAGCGGACATCGCGTGCAGATACCCCTGTCCGGCAAGCTTGATAAAGGCATGATTGCCCGGTTTATTTAATTGCACCGTTTATCCGGTTGCTTAGGCCCTGATTTGATCGCATAATTCCCCGCATTGACTATTCCCTCAGGAGATTGCCGTGGACTACCGTAACAGAATCACTATTGAGCCAGGTAAACGTGGGGGAAAGCCTTGCATACGTAGCCTGCGTATTACTGTTTATGACGTACTGGAAATGCTGGCTGAAGGCATGACATCTACCGAAATCATTAATGACTTTCCCGAATTGCAATCAGAGGATATCGCAGCCTGTCTCAGCTTTGCAGCAAATCGCGAACACAACCTCTATACCCTCAACGCAGCATGAAGCTGCTACTCGACGAAAATTTGTCACGGCGACTCGTCCCGATGCTGCAGAGCGCTTACCCAAATAGTTCGCAAGTAGCGCTACTCCGTCTTGAGTCCGCAACTGACCGCGAAATCTGGGAATATGCCAAGGAAAATGATTTCATCATAGTCACCCGCGATTCTGATTTTCATGAACTCAGTACATTGTATGGAGTGCCTCCCCGCATTATCTGGCTCAAAACTGGCAATCAATCCAAAGAATCGACGTTGCGTAGCTTGCTTGAACATAAAGTACAAATTGATACTGCGCTGTTTCAGGAGAATAAGTCCTGCATTGAAATTTACATTTAGTTAAAGAAGCCCATGATCTTTGCCACCCTCTCCCAAGCCGACCGCTACGCCATGCTGCACCCGCTGTTCCCTCGTGCATTCGACTACATCCGCAACACGGATTTGAACAAGCTTACGGCAGGCATACACTACATCATCAACAAACAGCTATTTGTAATTGTCGAAGAAGAACAAGGACGCAGCCGTGATTCGGCAAAACTGGAATGCCATCGCCGTTATATCGA
>JANXWX010000028.1 GCA_025350915.1 Nitrosomonadales bacterium | reverse complement strand
TCATTTGTTGTCCATAACAAATAACGTTCGCTTGCGTGTGCGGGTATTTGCCGAAGACGACACCATGCCTATTCTGCCTTCAGCGTTTGATATATGGCCGGGAGCAAACTGGTATGAGCGTGAGGCATTTGACCTGTACGGGATTATTTTCACCGGCCATCCTGATCTGCGCCGACTGCTGACGGATTACGGTTTTATCGGCAACCCATTCCGTAAGGATTTCCCGTTATCTGGTCATGTTGAAATGCGTTATGACGCCGAGCAAAAGCGCGTCGTATACCAGCCGGTAAGTATAGAGCCGCGAGAAGTAACACCAAGAATTGTGCGCGAAGATAGCTATGGGGGCATTAAATAACATGGCCGAAATAAAAAATTACACCATGAATTTTGGACCACAGCATCCGGCTGCGCATGGTGTGCTGCGCCTGGTGCTGGAGCTTGACGGTGAAGTGATTGAGCGTGCGGATCCCCACATCGGACTGTTGCATCGCGCGACCGAAAAACTGGCCGAACACAAAACCTATCTGCAATCTGTGCCCTACATGGACAGGCTGGATTACGTTTCAATGATGAGCAATGAGCACGCTTATGTGATGGCGATAGAGAAGTTGCTCGGCATTGAAGTGCCTGTCAGGGCGGAATATATACGCGTCATGTTTGACGAGATTACCCGTCTGCTGAACCACCTGATGTGGCTGGGCGCGCATGGTCTGGACCTGGGTGCGCAGACAGTGTTTTTCTATACTTTCCGTGAGCGTGAAGCGCTGATGGATGCCTACGAGGCGGTGTCGGGTGCTCGCTTGCACGCCGCTTATTATCGTCCGGGTGGCGTCTATCGCGACCTGCCGGAAAGCATGCCGCAATATCAGGCATCGAAGATACATAATGCCAAAGCCGTGCAGCGCATGAATGAAAACCGTACAGGCTCCTTGCTCGATTTCCTCGAAGACTTCACCAAAACTTTCCCCCAGCATGTGGACGAGTATGAAACACTGCTGACGGATAACCGTATCTGGAAGCAGCGTACTGTCGGCATCGGTATCGTGACACCCGAGCGTGCCAAGGCGCTGGGTATGAGTGGCCCGATGCTGCGCGGCTCCGGCGTGGTGTGGGATTTGCGCAAACACCAGCCTTACTCGGTTTATGATCGCCTTGATTTTGATATCCCGGTAGGCGTAGAGGGCGATTGTTATGACCGCTATCTGGTGCGTGTGGAAGAGATGCGTCAGTCCAACCGAATTATCAAGCAATGTATCGCCTGGTTGCGTGCCAATCCTGGGCCGGTGATATGTGAGAACCATAAAATTGCACCGCCTTCACGCGAAGGCATGAAACAGAACATGGAAGAATTGATACATCACTTCAAGCTGTTTACTGAAGGCATGCATGTGCCACCGGGCGAAGCGTATGCCGCAGTGGAGCATCCCAAGGGCGAGTTTGGTATTTACATTGTTTCAGACGGTGCCAACAAGCCGTACCGCCTGAAAATACGTGCCCCCGGTTTTGCACATCTCGCAGCGATTGATGAGATGGCCCGCGGCCATATGCTGGCCGACGTGGTCGCCATTATCGGCACCCAGGATATTGTATTTGGCGAGATTGATCGCTAATTGTTTTTAGAGGCACCTTAATGTTATCCGATCAAATTCAAACACAAATAAACCGCGAACTGGGCAAGTATCCGGCCAATCAGAAGCAGTCTGCCGTCATGGCAGCGTTGCGCTTTGTGCAGGATGAAAAGGGCTGGATTTCCGATGACGATATGGCGGATATCGCCGTTGTGCTGGATATGCCGCAAATGTCCGTGTATGAAGTGGCTACGTTTTACCATATGTATAACCTGAAGCCGATGGGCAAGCATATGCTGACGGTATGCACCAATATCTCCTGCATGTTGTGTGGCTCTGCAGAAACGGTCGCACACTTGAGCAAGCGTTTGGGTATCGGCTTGGGTGAAGTGACTGCCGATGGTAAATATGGTCTGCGTGAAGGTGAGTGTATGGGCGCCTGTGTCGATGCGCCGATGTTTACCATCAATAACAAGAAGTTGTGTGGCCGTTTAACGAACGAAAAAATTGATCAAATTCTTGCGGAGCTGGACAAGCAATGAACGCACCTATTCTTCTCAATACTTCGCATTTCGAACAGCCGTGGACGCTGGGCAACTATTTGAAAGTTGGCGGCTACCAGGCTTTGCGCAGAATTATCGAAAGCAAAATGTCTGCGGATGAAATTATTGCCGAGGTAAAGTTGTCCGGTTTGCGCGGTCGCGGTGGGGCGGGTTTCCCTACCGGTTTGAAGTGGAGCTTCATGCCGAAGAACTACGAGGGCGATAAATACCTGGTGTGCAATTCGGATGAAGGCGAGCCGGGTACCTGCAAGGACAGGGATATCCTGCGTTTCAACCCGCACAGCCTGATCGAAGGTATGGCGATTGCCGCCTATACGATGAAAGTCAAAGTGGGTTACAACTACGTGCATGGCGAAATTTATGAAGCCTACGAACGTATGGAAGAGGCCTGCGAGGAAGCGCGCAAAGCGGGCTATCTGGGTAACAACATTCTGGGGTCTGGTTTTGAATTTGATCTGCATAATCATCTGGGTTACGGCGCTTATGTGTGCGGCGAAGAAACGGCTTTACTGGAATCGCTCGAAGGAAAAAAAGGCCAGCCGCGTTTCAAACCGCCGTTCCCTGCCAGCTTTGGCCTGTATGGCAAACCTACCACCATCAACAATACTGAAACCTTTGCCAGCATTCCTTACATTATCCGTGAAGGCGGTAAGAAGTTTGCCGACATGGGCGTGCCCAACAGCGGCGGCGTCAAACTGTTCTCGGTTTCGGGCCATGTGAATAATCCCGGCAACTTTGAAGTGCCGCTGGGTACGCCGTTCAAGAAGCTGCTGGAAATGGCCGGCGGTGTGCGTAACGGTAACAAGCTGAAAGCGGTGATTCCCGGCGGTTCCTCGATGCCGGTATTGCCGGGCGAAATCATGATGGACCTGAATATGGATTTTGATTCCATCGCCAAGGCGGGCTCCTATCTGGGCACCGGTGCAGTAATCGTGATGGATGAAACCACCTGCATGGTGAAAGCGCTGGAGCGTCTGTCCTATTTCTATTTTGAGGAATCTTGCGGTCAGTGCACGCCGTGCCGTGAGGGTACCGGCTGGCTGTACCGCATTGTGCATCGCATTGAAACCGGCGAGGGACGCCCCGAAGATCTGGATCTGCTGCTCAGCCTGTGCGAGAACATCGCGGGCCGCACGATCTGCGCCCTGGGTGATGCAGCCGCGTGGCCGGTACAGGGTTTCCTCAAGCATTATCGCAGCGAATTTGAATATCACATCGAGCACAAGCGTTGCTTGGTAAAAGCGTAGATAGTTAGGTAAACAATGATCAACATTGAAATTGACGGCAAGCACCTCGAGGTTGAAAACGGCAGCACTGTGATCGAGGCCGCCCATGATGCCGGTATCTACATACCGCATTTTTGTTACCACAAAAAATTATCCATCGCGGCCAACTGCCGCATGTGTCTGGTGCAGGTAGAAAAGGCGCCGAAGCCGTTGCCAGCCTGTGCCACACCTGTAGCGGAAGGCATGAAAGTGTTCACCGCATCCGAGCAGGCAGTCAAAGCGCAAAAAGGCGTGATGGAATTCCTGTTGATCAATCATCCGCTTGATTGCCCGATTTGCGATCAGGGCGGTGAATGTGAATTGCAGGATCTCGCTGTCGGTTATGGCGGCTCCGCTTCGCGGTATAAAGAAGAAAAGCGTGTGGTGCTGCCCAAGGATATCGGGCCGCTGGTATCAGCCGAAGAAATGAGCCGCTGTATCAATTGCACGCGCTGCGTGCGCTTCGGAATCGAAATTGGCGGGCAGATGGAATTAGGCCAAGCCTTCCGTGGCGAACATGCGGAGATTATGAGCTTTGTATCCGGTACGGTGAATTCCGAATTGTCCGGCAACATGATCGATCTGTGCCCGGTGGGCGCATTGACCAGCAAGCCCTTCCGTTACAAGGCGCGTACTTGGGAGCTTTCACGTCGTAAATCTGTCAGTCCGCACGACAGTCTGGGTTCGAATCTGGCGGTACAGGTCAAAGATAATCGCGTGATGCGTGTCTTGCCCATCGAGAATGAAGCTATCAACGAGTGCTGGATTTCGGACAGGGATCGTTACAGCTATGAAGGTTTGAACACATCAGATCGCCTGACCAAGCCTATGCTCAAGCAGGGCGGGCAGTGGCAGGAAGTGGAGTGGCAGGTTGCGCTTGAGTATGTGGCGAACGGACTGCGCCAGATCAAGAGCGGCGCAGGCGCAGAACAGATCGGTGCGTTGGCAACGGGCGGCTCAACACTTGAAGAAATGTATCTGCTGCAAAAACTGCTGCGTGGTTTGGGTAGTCATAACGTTGACTTCCGCTTGCGCCAGGCAGACTTTAGTGCGGATGGCAAACAGGCCGGTGTGCCATGGCTGGGCACCAGCGTGGCCGAACTTAACAAGGCGGATCGTTTCCTGATCGTGGGCAGCTTCCTGCGCAAAGATCATCCCCTGTTGGCTGCAAGAATACGCAGTGCCGTCAAGCATGGGGCTCAGGCAAATATTATCCATAGTGCGGATGATGATCTGCTGATGAAAATCAGCAACAAGTCGATTGTCGCGCCATCCGCAATGGTGGCAAGCCTGGCGGAAATTCTGCAGGCACTGGCTACTGAGAAGAAAGTTGCTGTCGACAACAGCGTGCAGCCGTTGCTGCAGGGTGTTGCTGCATCTGCTACTGCACAGGCGATCGCGAAGAGTCTGGCGAGCGGGGAGCGTGGGGTTATCCTGCTGGGTAATTTTGCGCAGCAACATCCACAGGCAGCGCAATTGCAGTTGCTGGCGCAAAACATTGCGGCACTCGGCAATGCAAAATTTGGCTTCCTTGGCGAAGCTGCAAACAGTGTGGGAGGATATCTCGCACAAGCCGTTCCCGGAGCCAGTGGCCTGAACGCCGCAGCCATGCTGGCACAACCGCGCAAAGCTTATCTCTTGCTGAATGTAGAAGCCGAACTGGATACGCAGAATTCACAACAGGCGATAGCGGCAATGCAGGCGGCGGATATGGTGGTGTGCATGTCGGCATACAAGCATCAGGGTGTTGAATACGCGGATGTCATGCTGCCGATTTCACCGTTCACCGAAACCTCCGGAACCTTCATCAATACTGAAGGGTGTGTGCAAAGTTTCAAGGGCACGGTTAAACCTCTGGGTGAGACCCGTCCGGCATGGAAGGTATTGCGGGTTCTGGGCAATTTGCTGAAAGTGCAGGGGTTTGAATTTGACAGCAGTGAGGCGGTGCGTGATGAAGCGCTGAACGGTGTGGATGTATTGAGTAAATTGAATAACAGTTTACAAGGATTAACAGTGCAAACCGTATCCACAACAGGTGGTTTGCAGCGAGTAGCGGATGTACCTATCTATGCTAGCGATGCCATCGTGCGCCACTCTGCACCTTTGCAGGCGACTCAGGATGCGATGGCTCCCTGTGCTTTGATGCACAGTGATGAGATGAAAAAGCTTGGTGTGAAATCCGGTGATCTGGTTAAAGTAAACGTAGGCCAGGGCAGTGCGAAGATTAAAGTATCCGCAGATGACACCTTACCCGATGGCGTAGTGCGAGTCGCGGCGGGGCATGCTGCTACAGCAGGTCTGGGTGCCATGTTTGGTTCTGTTACCGTGGAGCGCGTGTAAATGGAAGCTCAAGTAATACAGTTTTTTCAATGGTTCTGGAATCTTTTCGGGCTGTGGGATCTCGTGTGGTCGTTCGTTGCACCGGCCTGGCCATTGATATGGACCCTGGTCAAGATTATCGCCATTGTTGCGCCGCTGATGATAGGGGTGGCTTACTTTACCTATGCCGAACGCAAAATACTGGCGTATATGCAAGTTCGTGTGGGCCCGAATCGCGTTGGCTATTACGGTTTGTTGCAGCCGATAGCGGACGGCATCAAGTTGATGTTCAAGGAACTGATCGTCCCTATTCGTTCCAACAAATTCCTGTTTGCGATCTCGCCTGTTATCGTACTGGCCCCTGCGCTGGCAGCCTGGTCGGTGGTACCTTTCTCGAATGGCATGGTATTGGCCAATATCAATGCGGGTCTGCTGTTTATTTTGTCGATGACATCAATCGGCGTGTATGGCGTGATCATTGCGGGCTGGGCGTCGAATTCGAAATACGCCTTCCTTGGCGCCATGCGCTCTGCGGCACAGATGGTGTCGTATGAATTGCCGATGGGCTTTGCGCTGGTGTGTGTGTTGCTTGCTGCGCAGAGCATGAACCTGACCGATATCGTGAATGGCCAGCAAACCAATGCGGGCTTGTTCGGCTGGTATTTTGTGCCGTTATTCCCGATGTTTATTGTGTATTTCATCGCGGGTGTGGCAGAAACGAATCGTGCGCCTTTCGATGTGGCAGAAGGTGAGTCCGAAATCGTTGCCGGTTTCCATGTGGAATATTCAGGTATGGGTTTCGCCCTGTTCTTCCTTGGTGAATATGCCAACATGATTTTGATTGGCGGCCTGACCACGCTGTTCTTCCTCGGTGGCTGGTTGAACCCTTTCCATGGTTGGGGCGTAATCGGTGTTTACACTGATATGGTGCCGGGACTGATCTGGATGCTGGGCAAGATGTTCTTCATCCTGTTCATGTTCCTGTGGTTCCGTGCAACTTTCCCGCGTTACCGTTATGACCAGCTGATGCGACTGGGCTGGAAAATATTGATACCTTTCACGCTGATATGGGTGGTCGTGGTAGCGGCCTGGATGCAAACACCATACTGGGTATGGTCATCGGTGCAAGGATAAAAAATGAACAAGCTCTTTTATTATGTAAAGTCATTCATGCTGTGGGAGTTGCTCAAGGGTATGGCGCTCACCGGGCGTTATATGTTTGCACGCAGTATCACCGTGCATTTTCCCGAAGAAAAAACACCACAAAGTTTCCGTTTTCGCGGCCTGCATGCGCAACGCAGATATGCAAACGGCGAAGAGCGCTGCATTGGTTGCAAGTTGTGTGAAGCGGTGTGTCCTGCATTGGCAATTCATATCGAAACCGAAGAGCGTGATGACGGCACTCGCCGCACCACACGTTACGACATAGATCTGGTGAAGTGTATTTTCTGCGGTTTCTGCGAGGAAGCCTGCCCGGTAGATGCGATTGTGGAAACCAGAATTTTCGAATATCACGGTGAAAAACGCGGTGATCTGTATTACACCAAAGAAATGCTCCTGGCCGTAGGCGATAAATACGAAGCTCAAATTGCCAAGGATCGCGCGGACGATTCTGCTTACCGTTAAGGAATACGAAATGGCTATGAATGTAGAAACCCTTATGTTTTACCTGTTGTCTGCAATGGCGGTGCTGGCAGCCTTGCAGGTGATCACGTCGCGTAATCCGGTGCACGCAGCATTGTTTCTGGTGCTGACTTTCTTCAGCATGGCGGGGGTCTGGCTGTTGCTGGAAGCAGAGTTTCTGGCACTGGCACTGATCCTGGTTTATGTGGGTGCGGTGATGGTGCTGTTCCTGTTCGTTGTGATGATGCTGGACATCAACCTGGAGCGCTTGCGTGTCGGTTTCTGGAAATGGTTTCCGTTTGCCGCCGTACTCGCGGTTGTGCTGCTGGTGGAAATGGTCATGGTGCTCGGTTCTGCAAAAACAGCAGGTACCGGGATGACCGGCGGCACAGGTGCGCATGTAATTACACATGCCGCAAATTACAGTAACACCAAAGAATTGGGACGTTTGATTTATACCGAGTACGTTTATGCGTTTGAGTTGGCAGCCGTGCTGCTGCTGGTGGCGATTATCGCCGCGATTGCATTGACCCATCGCCATCGCGCAGGCACAAAATCACAGGTACATGCAGCGCAAATTCAGGTCAAGCGTAATGATCGTGTACGTCTGGTTTCCGTAACATCAGTGGCCAAGGCCGAGACTGCCAAGAAATAATGAAGGAGTTGCAGCAATGCTGAGTTTAAATTTGTCTCATTTTCTGGTACTGGGCGCAGTGTTGTTCGCCATCAGTATGGTGGGTATTTTTCTGAACCGTAAAAACCTGCTTGTATTGCTGATGGCGATCGAACTGATGCTGCTGGCGGTGAATACTAATTTCATCGCGTTTTCGCATTATATGAATGATGTATCGGGGCAGATTTTTGTGTTTTTCATCCTGACCGTTGCTGCAGCAGAAGCCGCGATAGGGCTGGCGATACTGATCGTGCTGTTCCGTAACTTGCGCACGATCAACGTTGACGATCTCGGCAGTCTAAAGGGTTAAGTATGAGCATGCAAAATCTGTATTTGTTGGTTCCGTTGGCGCCCCTGTTCGGTGCGATTGTTGCCGGACTCTTTGGTCATGTACTGGGTAGAACGTGGACGCATAGAATTACCATACTGCTAGTTGCGGTGTCCTTTGCCGCTTCGGTGGTAATTTTTCAGGATGTCCAGGCGGGCCATGTATTCAATGGTTCCGTATACCAGTGGTTAACCATGGGTAATGTCACGGGTAATATCAGTCTTGAAGTGGGCTTCCTGATCGATTCCTTGACGGTAATGATGATGCTGGTGGTGACTTTCGTGTCATTGATGGTGCATATTTATACGATCGGTTACATGGCTGAAGACAAGGGCTATCAGCGCTTCTTCAGTTACATATCACTGTTTACCTTCTCCATGCTGATGCTGGTGATGGCCAATAATTTCATGCAGCTGTTCTTCGGTTGGGAAGCGGTGGGCCTGGTTTCCTATCTGTTGATCGGCTTCTGGTTCGATCGCCCTACGGCCATTTACGCCAACCTGAAAGCATTTCTGGTAAATCGCGTGGGTGACTTCGGCTTCCTGCTCGGTATCGGTTTGATCCTGATGGTATTCGGTACGCTGGATTACCAGACGGTGTTTGCCGCAGCCAAAAGTCATGTTGGTGTGTTTGCACCTATCCCAGGCATCTATGTGGACACGCTCACCGCCATCTGTATCCTGTTGTTCATCGGTGCGATGGGCAAATCTGCGCAATTCCCGCTGCATGTATGGCTGCCCGATTCGATGGAAGGCCCGACGCCTATCTCGGCATTGATCCACGCGGCAACTATGGTTACGGCAGGTATCTTCATGGTGGCGCGCATGTCGCCACTGTTTGAATTGTCAGATACAGCATTATCCTTTGTGATGGTGATCGGAGCGATCACTGCATTGTTTATGGGCTTTCTGGGCATTATCCAAAATGATATCAAGCGCGTGGTGGCATATTCAACGCTGTCACAACTGGGTTACATGACAGTCGCGCTGGGTGCATCGGCCTATTCGGTTGCGGTATTCCATTTGATGACCCATGCCTTCTTCAAGGCCTTGTTATTCCTGGCAGCTGGTTCGGTAATTATTGGGATGCACCATGTGCAGGATATCCGCCACATGGGTGGCTTGCGCAAGTACATGAAAATAACTCACTGGACTTTCCTGGCTGGTTCACTGGCTCTAATAGGTACGCCTTTCCTGTCCGGCTTCTATTCCAAGGACAGCATCATCGAGGCAGTAGGCATGTCGCATCTGGCGGGGGCAACGTTTGCCTATTACGCTGTGGTGATCGGTGTATTCGTAACGGCGTTCTACTCATTCCGCTTGTACTTTCTGGTGTTTCACGGCGAAGAGCGTTTTGGTAAAACACATGCAGAAGTAAAAGACCAAGGCCAACATGATGCGCATGACGACCATGCCGTACATGAGCATCACGGTTTGGCACCCGGTGAAAAACCGCATGAAACTAACTGGGTAGTTTGGCTGCCTTTGGTGGCGCTGGCCGTTCCCTCACTGGCAATAGGCTACTTCACGATTGAACCCATGTTGTTTGGAGATTTCTTTAACGGTGCAATTGTTATCAACCATCAAGTGCATCCGGTAATGGCAGAGCTCAAGGATGATTTCCACGGTGCGCTCAATATGGCATTGCACTCGTTAACGACATTGCCATTCTGGCTGGCAGTCGGTGGTGTGTTAACAGCCTGGTTGTTCTATATGAAAATGCCGCAGATACCTGCGTTCATCAAAAACAAATTCAGCTTCGTCTATACGCTGCTCGACAACAAATATTACTTTGACCGTTTCAATGACTGGTTCTTTGCGGGCGGCGCCAGAAACGCAAGCCGCTTCCTGTGGAAGTTTGGCGACGTTAAATTGATAGACGGCCTGCTTGTGAATGGATCGGCCAATTTGATAGGGAAATTTTCCGGAATCTTGCGCCGCGTGCAAACGGGATACATATATCACTATGCATTCGCAATGATTATTGGCGTATTTGTGTTGCTGACCTTACGTTCCTGGTTGTAGCTCTGCTCAGGAAATTAATCAGACAGTAGAAGATAACGAAGGATATTGAGTATGATTTTTGGATTCCCGCTATTAAGTGTTGCCATCTGGTTGCCGATTTTTTTTGGCATACTGGTGCTGGCGACTGGTAATGACCGCAATGCCCCGCTGGCGCGCATCCTTGCACTGGCGGGTGCGGTACTGGGTTTCCTGGTAACTTTGCCCTTGTATGCCGGCTTCGACAAGTCGACCAGTGCGATGCAATTTATCGAGTTTAGAGACTGGATACCCCATTTCAACATTCATTATCATCTGGGTATAGACGGTATCTCCGTGCTTTTCATACTGCTCAACAGTTTCTTCACGCCATTGGTTGTACTGGCCGGCTGGAAGGTGATTGAAAAGCGTGTGGCGCAATACATGGCTGCCTTCCTGATTATGTCGGGGATTGTTAACGGTGTGTTTGCGGCGCTGGATGCGATGTTGTTTTATGTATTCTGGGAAGCCATGCTGATTCCGATGTTCCTGATCATCGGTGTGTGGGGTGGGGCGAATCGCGTCTACGCGGCGGTCAAGTTTTTCCTGTATACGTTGTTGGGCTCACTGCTGATGCTGATTGCCTTTATCTATTTGTACCGGGAATCACGCGGCAGCTTTGCCATACTTGATTACCATGCCTTGGCAATCGGCATGAATGCGCAGATTATGATTTTTATCGCCTTCTTTATGGCCTTCGCGGTAAAAGTGCCGATGTTCCCCGTGCATACCTGGTTGCCGGATGCACACGTGGAAGCACCAACCGGCGGTTCAGTGATACTGGCTGCGATCATGCTGAAAGTGGGTGCATACGGCTTCCTGCGCTTCTCCATGCCAATCGCACCGGATGCAAGTCATGAGCTGGCCTGGGTGATCATCACGTTGTCACTGATCGCAGTTGTATATATCGGTCTTGTTGCCCTGATGCAATCCGACATGAAAAAATTGGTTGCTTACTCGTCCATATCTCATATGGGTTTTGTGACTCTGGGTTTCTTTATTTTTAATGCATACGGTATAGAAGGCGGCCTGCTGCAAATGATCTCGCACGGATTTGTATCCGGCGCTCTGTTCCTCGGTATCGGTGTGATGTATGACCGCGTGCACTCGCGTCAAATCGCCGATTATGGCGGTGTAGCGCACAAGATGCCCGTGTTTGCTGCATTCTTTGTACTGTTTGCAATGGCCAACAGCGGCTTGCCGGGCACCAGCGGATTCGTTGGTGAATTCATGGTGATTATGGGCGCAATTCAGGTTAATTTTTGGTATGCCCTGCTGGCTGCATCAACCCTGATATTTGGTGCCGCCTATACATTGTGGATGGTTAAACGTGTATTTTTTGGTGCGGTGACCAATGAACATGTTGCCCATTTGACTGATATAACCTTGCGTGAAAAATTAATATTTGCCGTGCTTGCGGTATGCGTGCTGGGCATGGGCTTGTACCCCTTGCCCTTCGCTGAAATGATGCACCAGTCCGTGACCGATTTGATTGTCCATGTTGGACACTCCAAGTTGTAGTTTGTTGTGAGAGCTTGGCGAAATGAGTTTCAAAATGTTCAGCCAAAATAAATTGAGGAAGCTATGAGTTATTTATCCACCCTGACACCAGCCTCAGCAGAAATATTTCTGCTGGTGATGGCATGCGTTATTTTGATCGTGGATTTATTTGTTGTTAACCAGCAAAAGACACCGACTTATCTCCTTGTACAGTTCACGCTGATGGGCTTGGCTTTTATAACGCTGATGACTCACCAGCAGGGCGCCGTGCATCTGTTTCATAACATGTTCGTCAGTGATTTGATGTCTGATGTGCTGAAGATGGTGAGCTATCTGACGGTATCCATCATCCTGGTATATTCACGCAGTTATTTGTTGACACGCGGATTGTTTACCGGCGAATTTATGGTACTGACGCTGTTCACCCTGCTGGGCATGATGGTGATGATTTCCGCCAGTCATTTCATCAGTATGTACATGGGCCTCGAAGTCATGTCACTGAGTCTGTATGCACTGGTTGCATTGCAGCGTGATTCAGCCACCGCAACTGAAGCGGCAATGAAATATTTTATTTTGGGGGCGCTGGCTTCCGGCCTGTTACTGTATGGCATGTCCATGCTTTATGGCGCAACGGGCACGCTGGACGTAGCGGGCGTGTCGACGGCAATCAAGCACGGCGTAGCCAATCCGGCACTACTGGTTTTCGGTTTGGTATTTGTAGTGGCCGGTCTCGCATTCAAGCTGGGTGCCGTACCGTTTCATATGTGGGTGCCGGATGTCTATCAGGGTGCACCGACTCCGATGGTGATGCTGATCGGCTCTGCGCCCAAATTCGCGGCGTTTGCATTTTTAATGCGCATGCTGGTGGATGGCCTGCAGCCCTTGATGGGCCACTGGTCCAACATGCTGATCATTCTGGCTGTACTTTCCATGGCATTGGGCAATATTAGTGCGATCGCCCAGACCAATATCAAACGCATGCTGGCTTATTCCAGCATTGCCCATATCGGATTCTTTCTGTTAGGCATCTTGAGCGGTGGCATTGATGGATACAGTTCAGCCATGTTCTATATCATGGTTTATGTATTAATGAGTCTGGGTGCGTTCGGCATGATCACGTTGCTATCGCATGAAGGCTACGAAGCCGATACGCTGGATGCCTTCAAGGGCTTGAACCAGCGCAGTCCCTGGTTGGCTTTTATCATGCTGTTGCTGATGTTCTCCATGGCGGGGGTGCCACCTACCGCAGGTTTCTATGCCAAGTTTTCAGTGCTGGAATCAATTGTGAATACCGGCCATATCGAGCTCGCGGTATTTGCGGTATTGCTCTCTTTGGTTGGTGCATATTATTATTTGCGCATCGTTAAGTTGATGTATTTTGATGCGCCGGAAAGTCATGAGCCTATCCGCATTCAACCTGATACGGGCTTGCTGATTTCCCTGAACGGTCTTTCTGTGCTGGCCCTGGGAATGTTACCCAGCTGGTTGATGTCAGTGTGTGCAGTGTCTGTGCAGCAGTCTTTATTGTTGCGGTGAATTTATCGAAATGAACATCAAACTTTTAAATTGATACTTACTCTCGCCCAGGCGGGAGTATTTTTTTGTACGTGCCCCAGTATAGTTTTTCGACAATTATTCAATATGGATTTAACAGAAACACAGATCGATAGTGTGCTTGCCCATGACGGCGATTTTTTAAAAGTTCACAAAGACCATGCGCGCATGCCGGATGGCAGTGTCAGTTCGCGAGAATACATTACGCACCCGGGAGCAGTGGCGATATTGGCGCTACTCGATAACGGAAACTTGGTCATGGAGCGCCAGTTCCGCTATGCACCCAGACGCGAGTTTGTAGAAATACCCGCTGGCAAAATCGATAAAGGTGAAGATATCTTGCTCACCGCAAAACGTGAGTTACTGGAAGAGACCGGATATGTTGCTAGTGAATGGATACATTTGACCTCGGCATGGCCGTCTATCGGTTATGCAGATGAACGGATTGAGTATTTTCTGGCAAAGGGACTCAGCCACCAGGGCAGTCAGCTCGACGAGGGTGAATTTCTTGAAGTATTCGAGCTTGGATTGGATGAAGCAATAGATTGGGTACGGCAAGGAAAAATAGACGATAGTAAAACAATTGTAGGGTTGTTCTGGCTGGAAAAAACCCTGAAGAATTGGGCGATATAAAAACAACAGGCAGCTTGCTTATTTTCATTAATAATTGAGAGTAGCTTAAAGAGGAAGTAAACATGGAAATCTTGAAAACAGGCAGTGATACCTTATTTATCTTACTTGGTGCAATCATGGTTTTGGCTATGCACTCGGGGTTTGCATTTCTGGAACTGGGAACAGTGCGCAAAAAGAACCAGGTAAATGCGCTGGTAAAAATAATCACTGATTTTGCGGTTTCAACATTGGCCTATTTTTTTATCGGCTACAGCATAGCTTACGGGGTGAATTTTTTTAACGGGGCAGAAGACCTGGCGCAGAAAAGCGGCTACGAACTGGTAAAATTTTTCTTCCTGTTAACCTTTGCTGCCGCGATACCTGCGATAGTCTCCGGTGGCGTGGCTGAACGTGCACGCTTCAACCCTATGCTGGTTGCTACCTTCATGCTGGTTGGATTTGTTTATCCATTTTTTGAAGGTATCGCGTGGAACCACCGCTTCGGCATTCAGGCATGGCTGCAAACCAATTTCGTCGCGGAGTTTCATGACTTTGCCGGCTCGGTGGTCGTGCATGCAGTTGGCGGCTGGATAGCTTTGGCTGCTGTAATTGTATTGGGCGCACGGCGCGGTCGTTACAACAAAGAGGGGCGCTTGTCGGCGCATCCCCCTTCCAGTATTCCATTCCTCGCGCTGGGCGCCTGGATACTCACGGTGGGCTGGTTCGGCTTCAACGTGATGTCGGCGCAGGAAATCAGCAAGATCAGCGGCCTCGTTGCCGTAAATTCCCTGATGGCCATGGTGGGCGGCACACTGGTTGCGCTATGGGTGGGCAAGAACGATCCCGGCTTCGTGCATAACGGACCACTGGCTGGTTTGGTGGCGGTATGCGCGGGGTCAGATGTGATGCATCCCCTCGGCGCACTGGTCACCGGCGGCATCGCGGGCGGCCTGTTTGTGTGGATGTTTATCATGACGCAAAACCGCTGGAAGATCGACGACGTATTGGGCGTGTGGCCGTTACATGGTCTATGCGGTGCGTGGGGAGGTTTAGCTGCCGGTATCTTTGGCCTGAAAGCCCTGGGCGGTATGGGAGGGGTCAGCTTTATGTCGCAATTGATTGGAACGCTACTGGGTGTGGCGATAGCATTTATAGGCGGCTACGCGATCTACTTCATGGTAAATAAAGTCGTGGGAATTCGTTTGAGTGCAGAAGAAGAATTTAACGGAGCAGACTTGAGCATACACAAGATTACCGCAACGCCCGAGCGCGAGTCAGGCTGGTAAATAATCAGTGAATTTGTATTAGTTCATGTTGCTAGCAAAATGAATCCTAGTTATTTATTGGCAGCTTTTATTTTAGCTTGGGATTCGTCTATCGCATTG
Source organism: Nitrosomonadales bacterium (assembly GCA_025350915.1). Taxonomy (GTDB): domain Bacteria; phylum Pseudomonadota; class Gammaproteobacteria; order Burkholderiales; family Gallionellaceae; genus 39-52-133. Next base: position 465 of record JANXWX010000028.1, on the reverse strand, counting down.
TCCAGGTAGGCAAGGTAATAATCCACCGTCAGCAAGCCATTGATCGAGGTCAGCACCTGTCCGTTGCTATCAAACAAGACGACCCTTGGTATACCCCACACATTGAGCTTGCGGGAAAAGGCATTTTGGGTTGTAACTACGCCATTAAAGTCTATCATCTTCGCGCTGCTGCCTGTTTCTATCTGGCGCAAAATTACTCTATTGTCATATGCATGATCGCGCTGCATAGGTAACAGAAAGTCCTGCAATACGATTTCGCAATACGGACAAGAGCTGCTCATGAATAGTACCAGGATGGGTGCCTGCTTTTTCCTGGATTCTTTTGCTTCAACAGTAAAGTCTTTGACGAATGGCAGATTTGCTGCTTGCACGGACGGTATCCAGCTTGCCGCAATGAAGTTGGAAAATAAAAATAAAAACGTAAGTTTCATGCAGTAGTTCCGGTAAGATAAGTAATGCTTTTGC
>JANXWX010000258.1 GCA_025350915.1 Nitrosomonadales bacterium | reverse complement strand
AATCGACCTAGGTCACGATAGCTTTCACCGGGGCCGTGAAAATCCGAACCGCACGAAGCAAGCAATCCAAATTCAGTCGCATAATGCGCAAACTCTGCATATTGCTCGGGAGTATGGCTCCCCGTCACCACCTCAATACCGCGGCCGCCCAGTTCCACAAATTCTGCCAGCAATTCGCGCAGCGTTTTGCGCCCCATTGGTTTTTTACCCGAGGTATAGCGGCCGGGATGTGCCAGCACGGCTATTCCGCCACTACCAACAATCCAGTTGATCGCATCGGGTAAGTTTGCCCATTGATGCGGAACAAAGCCCGGCTTGCCTTTGACCAGAAAGTTTTTAAACACACTGCGTACATCCTTGGCATGTCCGTTCTCCACCAGAAAGCGTGCAAAATGTGTACGGCCGATTATTTCCTTGTTCACCGCAAATTTGTAGGCACCTTCCAGTGCGCCGCCAATACCCGAACGCGCCAGCGACTCTGACATCAGTTTGGCCCGATTACCCCTGCCTACGCGAACGCTGTGCAAGCCTGCCAGCAAAGCAACATTGGCCGGGTCTATATTCAAACCGACAATGTGCAAGGTGTGGCTGCGCCAGGTCACCGAAATTTCCACGCCGTTTATAAATCCCATGTCATGCGCCGCCGCAACCTGGGCTGCTTCGGCCAGACCTCGTATATCATCATGGTCTGTCAGGGCGATATACTTTACGCCACGGCCCGCTGCACGCGCCATCAGTTCGGCAGGCGGCAACAGGCCATCCGATACATTTGAATGGCAATGCAAATCGTAATCCAGCATTATGCGTCCCCGCCTCCTTTTTTCATGACTTTTCCTTCTTCTGCGCGCTTGCGTCTGACCTCTTTGGGATCGGCAATCAAGGGGCGAAATATTTCAATGCGATCTTTATCGCGTACCACCACATCAAGCTTGCTTAACTTGGAAAAAATCCCGACTTTATTGATAGACAAGTCGATATCTGGATATTTATTCAGGATGCCGGAAATCTTGATCGCCTCCTCCAGCGTTGTTTCCTGTGGCACCTCCACCTTCAACAACTTCTGCTCGTGTGGCAAGGCATAGATCACTTCCACCTGAATCATGCCGTTGTTCTCTTGTTCACTCATGGGTTAACTAGTGCTTTTTCTATTTATAAACAATCTCGGCTCGCTTGATAAAAGCTTCCACAAACGTTGACGCGATGTAATTAAAAACCGGTCCCACTACCTTTTCCAGTATCTTGCTGGAAAACTCGTAACTCAGCCGAAACTCTATTTTACAGGCAGTTGGCGTTAATGCGATGAAATGCCAGCTCCCGTCCAGTTGTTTAAAGGGGCCATCCCGCAGGGATATATCAATACGCTGCGGAAACAATCGCACATTTTCAGTGGTAAAACTTTGTTTGACATGGTGATAATCAATATACACCGTTGCCCTTACCTTATTTTCATCCAGCGCGCTCACACTGGTACCACCACACCAGGGTAAAAACTGCGGGTAATCCGCCACATTATCCACCAGCGCAAACATTTGTTCTGCGCTATATGACAGCAATACCGATTTTTCAACAACAGCCATATTTCTAAAACCAATAGTTAATGAAATGCTAAAACAGGCAAAGCTGGTAGAATAGTCGTGATATGAGCATTGTCCAAAACAAAAAAGCATTTCACGAGTACTTCATCGAAGAACGCTACGAAGCAGGCCTCATGCTGGAAGGCTGGGAAGTTAAAGCGATACGTGCCGGCCGCGTGCAACTCAAGGAAGCGTACATCACCATACGCGATGGCACCCTGCAGTTATTCGGTTCGCACATCAGTCCCTTGTTAAACGCTTCAACCCACGTCCATCCCGATCCGACGCGCACACGCCCACTGCTGCTGAATGCCCGTGAAATTGAAAAACTGATCTCCAAGGTTCAACGTGCCGGTTACACCATCATGCCGCTGGACATGCACTACAAGGGCAGCCTGATCAAGCTCAATATCGGTCTGGCCAAGGGCAAGAAAGAACATGATAAAAGAGCCACCGAAAAAGAACGTGAAGCCAAGCGTGAAACCGAACAGGCTATGAAAAAAGAACGCCGCTAGGCGTTATATCGCTTTAGGCCGCAGCAGTATCGCTTAATTTTTTCGCGCACTGCTTGCAGAATTTTGCCGAAGGCTCGTTCTCTGTTCCGCATGCAGCACATATCTTAGCTTTGTTCGTCGCGCTAATACGGCCAGCCGCTGAGGTAAACGCTTCGGTCAAAGAGGCAGATTGTCCCAGCACCGCCATAACCACCCACACTGCACAACCTACAATGCCGACAATAAACACCCAATTATAAATGTTGTTCAGTGATGCATTCATCATCGGCTTAAGTACCAGCAGCGCGATCGAATTTGTTGAAGCAACTACAATCAATGTAACCACCGGCAGAATCAGATGTTGCATAAATGACCAGCGACCGCCATGTTTCTGCAACGCGATGGTCGCGCGCTGGCCCAACATCCACAATGCGCCCAAAGCGGTGCTGTACCCCAGAAAACGAACCAGATGGGAGGCACTGAGCTTGCCATCAATCACAAAAGTTTTCGCAAACAGATCCATGCTGCCGATGGCGGAAGCAAGTATCAATGCCACCACGATTACCGCGACAAAACGGCCTACCCAAGTCCAATCCTGCTTTTGCAGTGTAGCCTGATTCATATTTTGCACCCCTTAAATATAAAAATATAACTGTTATTACCAATGTGAAAATTTTTAAATTACTTTAAACCCAATACATCCTGCATATCGTACATGCCGACTTTGTTGCTTTTCAAAAAACGGGCTGCGCGTAAGGCGCCCAAAGCAAAGGTGGCACGACTGCTGGCCTTGTGGGTAATTTCAATGCGCTCGCCGACCCCGGCAAACATCACCGTGTGATCACCTACAATATCTCCCCCCCGCACCGTTGCAAATCCGATAGTGGAAGGATCTCGCTCACCGGTAATCCCTTCACGCCCGTACACAGCGCATTTTTCCAGATCACGGCCGAGCGTTTTTGCGATCACCTCACCCATGCCCAGGGCAGTGCCGGAGGGCGCATCAACCTTGTGACGATGATGGGCTTCCACGATTTCAATGTCGTAGCCGTGCGATAGTACTTTGGCTGCCATTTCCAGCAGCTTGAAGGTCAGGTTCACGCCCACACTCATATTAGGCGCAAACATCACGCCGATATGTTGAGCTGCCGCACCCAGTTGCGCTTTTTGCTGCGCGTTGAATCCGGTGGTACCCACCACAATATTAACACCCAGTTTTTGACATATGGCGATATGCTCCAGCGTGCCTTCCGGGCGGGTAAAATCGATCAATATATCCGCACCCTTGAGCGCTACGGCAACATCCGCGCCAATTATCACGCCGCAAGCCTTGCCGATCATTTCGCCGGCATCCCTGCCTATAAATTCACTGCCTTTATGATCCAGCGCTGCATGCAACTGCAGATCATCAGACTGCATTACGCCTTCAAGCAAGGCTTTACCCATACGCCCGCTCGCCCCGGCAATCACGATTTTAATTTTGCCCATAATATTTCCCAATACAACAGTTTACTTCGCAGGAGCAACACTCTCCTGCGGTACTTCCTCTATGCGCTTTACAAATTCACCCTCGAAATATAGGGTTAATCGCTGCGAGTCAACCAACTTGCCTTTTTCCTCCAGGCGGTAAATATAGTCCCAGCGATTGAAATGAAATACATCAGACACCAGCGGCGAACCCAATGCACTTGTCACTTGCTGTCTCGACATGCCCACTTTAATCTTTTTGCGCATCTCGGGCGTGACAAAGTTTCCCTGGCGAATGTCCATTTTATACGGCGAAAAGGAAGTACAGCCGGGCATCGAAATCATGACTGCAGAGAAGAAAATCAGGCTAAATATTTTAAACATGGATCAGCATACTTTCACTTGTACGTGGCATAAACACAAAGACAGCATGATACATTAAGTATGCGCTTTAAGCGGATATGCCCAGCATTTCCGCCGCGTGTTTAAGCGTGGTATCGGTAATTTTCACGCCACCCAGCATGCGCGCTATTTCCTCCACGCGTTCTGCCGGCTTCAATATACGAATATGGCTCAGCGTCACCCCGTCCGTTGCTGCCTTGCTAACCTGCCACTGTGAATCGGCCATCGCCGCCACCTGCGGCAAATGCGTCACACACATGACCTGATAGCGCTGCCCCAACTGTTTGAGCAAGCCGCCCACAATTTCAGCCACGCGTCCGCCGATACCGCTATCCACTTCATCGAAAATCAAGGTAGGTACAGTTGCTGCCTTGCTTGCCGCAACCTGTATCGCCAGACTGATGCGCGATAACTTGCCACCCGAGGCGACCTTGGCCAGACCGCGCATCGGCACGCCGGGGTTGGCAGCCACCTGAAACTCAATCGTCTCCAGCCCATGCGCATTACCTTCTGCCAACGGTAAAAGTTCAACTGAAAAGCGCCCACCCTGCATTGCCAATGTCTGCATGGCCAGCGTAATTTCCTGTGACAATTTTTCGGCAGCCTGTTTGCGTGCCGCACTTAATTTTTTGGCAGCCTGCAGATATTTCTCCTGGGACGCTTTGTCCTGTCGTGCTAACTCCTCCATATCCGCATCGCCGCCCAGTTCTTGCAAACGGGTTACGATACCCTTTAATACCTCGGGTAATTGTTCCGCACTGACGCGATATTTGCGTGACGCCTCCACGATTGAGCTCATGCGCTGCTCCTGCTCGCGCAATTGCTGAGGATCGGCATCGAGATCCTGCTGATAGTGGCGCAACGCATACACCGACTCCTGCAAATCGTTTTGCGCACTCTCGAGCATTGCGAGTGTTTGCTGGAGCTTGGCATCAAATTCGACACCCGCGCGAACTCTTGCCGTCAACGCATTCAGTTGCGCCAAACATGAAGTATCGGCTTCGCTTAACACCTCAACACCAAACTGGGCCGTCTCCAGCAAGCCTGCTGCGTGTGATAGACGTGTATGCTCACCCTGTAATTCTGTCCACTCGGCCACAGTGAATTTCAAGCCTTCCAGTTCGCGCCGCTGAAACTGCAACAAATCGCGTTCAGCCATCACACTGGCCGCATTCTGTTCCAGTTGCAGGCGGCGGTTGTGCAATTTCTGCCAGTCACGAAATAACGAAGTCAGCGCATTGGCGTCTGCTGCCAGGTTTGCATGGCTGTCGAGAATTCCACGCTGCGATTCAGACCGCAATAACGACTGGTGCGCATGCTGTCCGTGTATATCCAGCAAATATTCGCCCACGGCACGCAATTGCTGCTGCGTGGCAGTACTGCCATTAATAAAGCCGCGCGAACGCCCACTTGCATCGAGTACACGGCGTAACAAACAGACGCCGTCATCCCCCTCAAAACCTTGCTCCAACAGCCATGCCTGCACCTGAGACAATTTGCTGATTTCAAACTCGGCACTGATTTCGGCGCGTTCACAGCCATTGCGCACCATCGCCGCATCACCACGTTCGCCCAGCGCCAGCGACAAGGCGTCGATCAGGATTGATTTTCCCGCGCCCGTCTCACCGGTCAGCGCGGTAAAGCCGGCGGCAAAATCGAGTTCGAGTGACTCGACAATAACAAAGTCACGAATACTTAGATATTTCAACATTTATAAAGGCTTATTCCAGAGTAATTTTTCACGCAGGGTGTGGTAATAACTGTGTCCCAGGGGATGCAGCAAACACACGGGCTCGGGATAACGTGTAACCAGCAGGGTATCGTGCAAATTCAGATCGAAATGCGTATGGCTATCAAAACGCACACGCACATCTTCCGTGCGATGCATCAATATCTCAATCGACGAGTCACCCGCCACGATAATCGGCCGGTTACTCAGAGTATGCGGGCACACCGGCACCAGAGAAATTACATTCAGGGACGGATGCACGATGGCCCCGCCTGCAGAGAGTGCGTAGGCCGTTGAACCGGTGGGCGAAGCGACGATTAAACCATCGGCACGCTGGGTATAAACATATTCACCATTGATGCGCACTTCAAACTCAATCATGCTGCTGACGTTGCTGCGATGTATCACTACCTCGTTGAAAGCCAGTGAATTAAACACCCGCTCCCCGTCGCGTAACACTCGGGCGCCCAGCATCATGCGCTGTTCGGTTACATAATCACCCTTCAACATCGCCTCAATGCTCTGTTGCATAGACTTGAGCGACAGATCCGTCAGAAACCCCAATCGCCCCTGATTTACCCCAACCAGCGGAATTTTAAAGGCAACCAGGGTCCGCGCAATATTCAGCATGGTGCCATCGCCACCCAGCACAATGGCCAGGTCGACGACTCCCGCCATATCCTCCAGCGGCAGTACACGATAAGGATTGGGATTGAGATGCTCGGCGGTGAGATTATCCACAACCACGGTGACATCCCTCTCGCACAGGAAACTTGCCAGCCGCAGTAAGGGCTCGGCTATTCCGGGGGTCTTGTATTTGCCGATCAGGGCAATGGTTTTAAACGAACGTTCCATAGTCTGCGATTAAACCATATTGGCGGTTTATTGACAAAGTTAAACCTGCATAAGGTTGACTATCCCACACCAGTTCGCCTGTTAAATCCACATGCGTTAAATACATCCTCAAATCAAATTCAATCTGGTGATAATCGGGTTCCATACTTAGGCATAAGCTATAGAAAGCCTTGTTATGGTCTTTTTCTTTAAGATGCGCCAATTCATGCACTGCGATCATCTTCAAAAACGCGATAGGCAAAGCTTTAAACATCGAGGCTATGCGTATCTCATTTTTCGCCTTGAGATTGCCGCCTTGAACTCTTGAGATGGCCGTGTGCGAGCCCAACGCACGCTTAATGACGCGGATATCGCTATCAAAGTGTACCTTACTGGGTATTGGCGCACTTTTAAGATAATTACCTTTTAAATCAATTGTATAATCGTACAGCACCTTGTCGGAGCGGATTTGATGCAAACCTGTATATTGTTGCCTGAGTAATGGTCCCAATCTATTCTGGCTGATCAGAGCAGCCACTTTTTCCTTTATTTCTTCTGAATAACCAACAGGATAGATCATAACATTTTCACGGAGAGACACAAACACCCAACACTTCAAAAAGAAAGTACGGCGCAGGCTGTTGCATATTAATTTAATTATATGCTAATATACTTACATGGATGTTTACTCATCCCCCGTTTCTCCTCCCTGAGCGGGTGTCTTAAGCTTTCGGTAAGACTTTACCAATGTTAAGACTTTTTGCCCCTGACCTCCCCCTTTGGTTCAGGGGCATTTTTTTGTATTTAATAAACTAAAATTTAGTTCATAGGCAGGTTCAATGTTTAGCATGTATCTGGAACAACCTGTTTAAAGCCATCACCTGGGTTGAAAACCAGAATACTCCGCTCTGCAGCACCGCATCTCCGTACGCCAAAGCATCAATTGCATTTTGACGCAGCGCTTTATCACCCGACTGCAGACTCGTTTTAATCAGCACGGCAGAAGGCGATGGCAAAGGGCCATCCTCTATGGCAACCTGATAAAAAGGCCTTGCCAATTCACTGCCCTGCTCCAGCAAAAAACCCTCCTGAGTATGAAATTTTTGCCAGGCAAGTATTTGCAATTGAAGGGCGATGCTCCTGTCAGCATTTTTGCCACTCAATTGTGCATAGCGCGCCAAGCCTGAAGCGGTATATGTATAAGTTTCCAAATCGCCCTGCCCCAGCAGTTGTTGCCTGCTTATCCCTTTATACAGAATCCCGTTTTGCCATAAATCTTTTAACATAAATACACTGAGATCTTCTGCAGCCTGCCGATAACGAGGTGACAACACGGCTGCCTCACTTAATGTCTCGAGCATCATGCCGTTCAATCCAGCCAACAACTTGGTATCTTTCGGCACAACGCGAGAGTTGAGTTGCTGCTGCAACTTCAGATTAATTCCATTCAACCGTTTCAATTCATCCGCAGACGGGACGATACGATATTGGGGTAAATACCCGTCTTCGAATTCTGAAGCAGCCGCCATACCCCAAACCTTGTGAACAAGTTGATACTCTTCTGGATCAAGCACAGCCTTGAGTTGAGCTTCAGTCCAAAGGTAAGAACCGCCTTCTTTACCCTTATCATCCACCGCTGAAGTACTGGTAATAAAACCACTACCTACACGCATATCTTTCAGCAAAAACTCCAATGTATCGATGGCAATATCCCGATAAGCCGGCTTCTTGAGAATCGCGGCAGCACGCAAATAAATGATTGCCAGCTGTGCATTGTCATAAAGCATTTTTTCAAAATGCGGTTTCTGCCAGCCCGGATCAACGGTATAGCGGAAAAAGCCACCTGACAGATGATCGCGCAAACCATCCTCCGCCATCTTGTCCAGAGTCAAGCGCAGCCACTCGGCCAACCTGGCATCGTGCTCATGCGCTTCAATTTCCAGCAATGCGGATAATTGCGGCGACAGCGGAAATTTTCGCGGGACATTCAAACCACCGCTTAAAAAATCTGCCTGTTCCAATGCTTCCTGAACCAGCTGTTTTTGATACTTTTTTGCTAGCGCCTCTGTGGGATTAACTTTAGCGGCTGCCTGCACCTTTTTGACCGCATTTTGCGCAATCGCCTTTAATCCTGCGCTATCTTTCAGCCACTCAGAACCCAGGCTATCAAGCATAAGTTTGAAGCGTTCCGGTGGCTCATAAAGAATCGCGTAAAGAGGATATCCTTCCGGTGTAATAAATACGTTTAAAGGCCAACCCGCATTTCCCAAGGTGGTTTTGGCAAAAGCAATCATCTCGGCATCCAGCGCCACATCAAGCTCTCTGTCTACCTTCACCGGAATAAAATTCCGGTTGATCAGTGCGGCAATTTCTGCATTTTTGTAACTCTCCGCCTGCATCACATGGCACCAGTGGCAGGAAAAATAACCGATGGACACAAACAACAATTTATTTTCTTTGCGTGCCAGTTCCAAAGTAGCCGGACTCCACTCCTGCCACGCAACCGGGTCGCTGGCATGTGCAGCCAGGTATGGCGAAGGGCTATTCTTCAGTTGATTTTCCAGCGGCTGCGCAACACACAATAGCTGCACCTCAAAAAACAATACGATTCCAACGCAGACCCTCACTAAAACCGTAATATTTACTTCTTGTTTACTGTAATGCATTGCAACTCCCAATATTACCAATATGCTCGAGACTACCTGAATTTGGTTGCCGTACACAATTATCGCTGGCTGAAAACCATTGTTAAAAAATTTGTAACGAATTTATGACAAAACATTAAAACACTTGTAGCGTAAACAATTCAACATATTCAGAATTTATTAGCATTTAATAAATTAGGCAATGCTTAATTAACCAAATACTTATTGTGTTTTTAGTTGACTCTTCAGTAGGGGAAGGTGTAAAAATCACTCCGTAGTTAGATTCATTTACTAAAAAAGCAACTAAGGTATCAACCGTAGTGTTAATTAATCTTGGAGGAGATGAGTAATGGATAGAAGAAGCTTTCTAAAGGCCAGTGGAGCGGGTCTCGCCACCACGCTGATGGGTACCGGCATGCTGAGCTGGACGCCGCGTTCCGAAGCGGCAACAATCAGCAAAACCTATTATATCAATGACGGCACCCGAGCCATGCCGGATGGTGTTTCTGTGTACTTTAAGAGTTATGGCGATTCGGCAACGGCGCTATCGCTTCCTGCCACCCCCATCATCTGCCAGGAAGGCGATACGCTCAGCATCACCGTCATCAACCGCCTGTTAAAGACGCATAACTTTGTGATTGGCGGTCTCAAGGCGGGTGATCCACCGCTTGCCAGCACCGGCAATATCGCCAGCGGCGCAACAGGAACGATCAACCTTGCCATTCCGTCAGGCGCAGCGGGTTCCTACATGTTTTACGACAACGTCACCGGCTACAACCGCTTCCTCGGTTTGCATGGTGGTCTGGCGATCATGCCATCCGGTAGCAGCACGACGCTTTATTCAGGAAGCCCGACCTTCAAGAAGCAATTGTTCTGGATCTTTAATGATATTGACCCGGCTCTAAACAATGCAGTGCAACTTAACGGGACGATACCTACCACCTTTACACCGCGTTACTTCACCATCAATGGCCTTTCATCCCGTCCGCCCGGCGCTTCAGGTTTTGGCGATCCGACTATCGATGCCATGGCCGATCCAAGATCAAAACTATCTGGCAGTATCGGTGACCGAACATTGTTGCGCATACTAAATACCGGCATGTGTTCGCATTCCGTACATACCCATGCAAACCATATGGAGTGGCTGACCAACAACGGTGTAGTGCGGTCATCGGTATGGAAAAAGGATTCATTATATTTGCGCAACAATCTTGGCAAGATCGATTCAATCTACCCGTTCTCTCCTCCTCCCGATGCTTACCCGGCCGTTACCACCGGTCATTTCCCCATGCATTTGCATGATGAAATGTCGCAAACTGCAGGTGGCGGTTTATATCAATTCGGTTCAATGACCGAAATTGAATTCATTTAAAACTTGAACAGGAGAGAAAATCATGAGTGGAATGGGACAAGCATGTTACGTTTATCCAGGCGCACCGGCGACACCTGCTTTGGTCACGGCTGATATCAGTTTTAGCCGTGGTATTTATATGAATGGCTCGATGTTGATGGATGATGGGAAGTCCGTCACCATCTGGGGTTTTACCGATCTGGCCGCTGCTCCCGGCACCATGGCAGGCGGCAACAATGGCATGGGTGGTTCCTTCCCATCGCCGGCAATTCGGGTAACCGAGGGTCAGATCGTGCATACCAGCCTGACAGTCGGTAATATGTGGATGCATACCATCCACCACCACGGTATTGAGCCAAGCACGGAAAATGATGGCGTGGGACATTTCTCCTATGACATCTACAATGGCACTTATACATACCAATGGAAGGCTTCCAGCGCCGGCACCTACTTTTATCACTGCCACGTCAACACCCCGTTGCATGCGGAAATGGGCATGTATGGCGGTTTGATTATCGATCCAAAACCACTCTCAACCGACCCGGTAGGCACCAAACGCGCATTTTCCAATGGTCCTATTTATGATGTTGAAGCAATCTGGGCGTGCGATGAAATTGATCCTGCCTTGCATACACTGGCGTGGAATGCCGGAACTTGTGGCGGAGATGTGGGCCTGAATAATTTCCATCCAAAATATTTCATCATCACCGGCGTAGATGGCGCAAGCTCCGCACTGACTAATCCTGGTGTTGCAGTGAATATGAAATTAGGACAGACCGCTTTGGTTCGTTATATCTGCGCAGGATTTTTTCCCCAAAAAATCACCTTTGGCGGATTGACTGCCAGTGTTGTCGCATCAGATGGTCGGCCACTTCCAGCAGCCTGGAGTACAACTTCTATCGAAGCATCATCCGCAGAGCGATACGACTGCATAATCAAACCGACAACAACAGGAACCTATACTGTTACCGTGCAATTTTTGCACTGGATAACCGGTGCGGTGCTGGGTACTGCGAAAACGCGAATTAATGTAACATAAACCGTTCGCTCAATTAAAAAAGGGAGCCGCTGCTCCCTTTTTTTTCACCTTGATAGTCATACTCACGATTCCATGATGAAACGCATTCTTATTCCTTTACTGCTTGTTGGCAGTTTGTTGATCGCTGGTTACTGGCTTGGTGCACGCAACTATGACTCAACAAATAAAGCCGGCAAGTTAAGCTCCTCCGGGCAAATATATGTTTGCCCCATGCATTCGCATATCGTGCAAGATCATCCCGGCACCTGTCCGATTTGCGGTATGGATTTAGTGCTGACCGGGCAAAGTGAAGGTGGCGCACAAATACATGTTGATACGGCAACACAGCAGAAATTTGGCGTACGCCTGGCAACCGCAGCGCGCAGCTCACTGGCGCAGGAAATTCACACCTACGCCACGCTCACTCCCGATGTTAATACGGTACAACGCATGACACCCACCGTGGATGGCACACTAGTCAAGTTATATGCCACTCACCCCGGGCAAATCATTCCGGCAGGGAAACCGCTCTATGATATTTTTTCGCAGGATCTGCTGCAGATTCAAAACGAATACATCGATTATCTAAAACGCCGCAGCCAGTCTTACAAAAGTGCGGATGAAACCAGGCTGCGCAATAAACAAATGATGGATAGCCTGCACGAGCAAAACCCGGCCGGACAAGAACAAATCAACACGGCAATGCGGCAAACAGAAGAACAGATTGAAGCCATGTTACAGCCCATGGAACGCGATGGGTTGCGACTGATAGGTCGATTAAAATCTGCAGGTTTCAATGAAGCCATGCTGCTACAGCTAGCAAAAAATAAAAATGCGACGCAAGTAACAACCATACCTGCGCAACAAACCTGCACCGTGAAAGAGGTCAATGCGAGAACTGGCATGGCGCTCACTGCTATGACTGAAATTCTTGCCTGTATGGAACCCAGCCGTGCCTGGCTTGAAGCCGTGTTTTTTCCCGGCCAGGCAAGCCAGGTACACGAAGGTGATACCTTGCAGATTCAATTCCCCGATGGTACTAAAACACAATCCATACTTGGCGGTTTAAGCAGTATCACGGAAGGCAGCTCCCGCACCATCAAGGCACGCATGCCGATCAAAATTCAGCGTGCCCAGCAACTTGGCGGCTATGCGGATGTCACCCTGCTCAGCTCGCCGCACGAAGCACTGAATATTCCCGTCGGCGCGGTGATACGTACCGGGCATGGTGATTTTGTCATACGTGCCGTGGGCAATGGTCACTTCATACCGAAGAAAATTGAAACCGGTATTGAAAATGATGAGCGTATTGAAATACTCAATGGTCTGGAGGCCGGTGATCAAGTTGCAGTGAACGGCCAGTTTCTGCTTGACGCTGCCGCCTCAATCGCCGATGCGGCACAACGCTACCAACAAAACAATGACTCAGCCCGCTAGAAAAAACTATGATCATTAAAATAATCGAGTGGTCATTGCATCATCGCCTGCTGGTAGTGTTGCTCTGCGCCGGCATCGCAATAGGCGGCATCATTAGCGCAAACAATATCACGCTGGATGCGATCCCCGATCTGTCCGATGTGCAGGTCATCGTCAAAACTCCTTATGCCGGGCAAACGCCCCAGGAAGTAGAAGACCAGGTTAGCTACCCGCTCACCACCGCCATGCTGTCTGTGCCCGGCACACGGGCTGTGCGCGGGTTTTCAATGTTCGGCGAATCATTCATTTACATTATCTTCAAGGAGGGCACCGACCCCTACTGGGCACGTTCACGCGTACTGGAATCTATCTCGCAAGCTTCCTCACATTTACCAACAGGTGTCACACCCACCTTGGGGCCGGATGCATCCAGCGTCGGCTGGATATTTCAATATGCTTTGGTAGACCGTAGCGGCACCATAGACAATTACGAACTGCGTGCCTTGCAGGATTTTTTTCTGAAGTACGAATTGCAAAGTGTGCCGGGTGTTGCGGAAGTTGCAACGGTGGGCGGAGCGGCCAAGCAGTTTCAAATCGAGCTCAACCCAAACAAGCTGGCTGCCTATGACCTGAGTTTCGACAAAATATCCGAAGCAATCCGCAATGCCAATCAATCGGGTGGCGGTTCTGTCGTCGAAATGGCACGGGCTGAATTCATGGTGCGGGCCAAGGGTTATGTAAAGTCCATCGCCGACCTGCGCCAAGTAGTCGTCGCGCAGGATGCACAGGGTTATCCCCTGCGACTGGGTCAGGTCGCGACTATTCAAATCGGCCCTGAAGCACGCCGTGGCGTAACCGATCTGGACCGTGATGGTGAAGTCGTTGGCGGCATCGTCGTGATGCGCCATGGCCAGAATGCCCTTGCAACAGTAACAGCCGTTAAAGAGCGCCTCGCCACGCTGCGTGCCGGACTACCCAAGGGGGTCGAGCTGGTTGTAACTTATGACCGCTCCAATCTTATCTTGCGCGCAACGCAAAATTTACGCGACAAACTGGTGCTGGAGAGCATTGTAGTAGCGCTGGTATGTCTCGCCTTTCTGTTTCATCTGCGTTCGGCATTGGTCGCGGTGGTCAGCCTGCCATTGGGTATCCTCGCTGCAATATGGGTGATGCAGTTGCAGGGAGTCAATGCCAACATCATGTCGCTGGGCGGCATCGCCATAGCAATCGGCGCGATGGTGGATGCCGCTGTGGTGATGATTGAAAACATGCACAAGCATCTGGAGCGCGCCGGAGTTAATCCCGATTACTGGGAAGCCGCACGTATCGCCTCAGTGGAAGTGGCCCCCGCACTGTTTTTCTCGCTGTTGGTCATTACCGTTTCTTTCTTTCCAGTGTTTGCATTGAGCGGACAAGAAGGAAAATTGTTTGCGCCGCTGGCTTATACCAAGACCTACTCAATGGCAGCGGCTGCCGCGCTGGCAGTGACACTCACACCGATACTGATGGGTTATTTCATCCGCGGCCGCATCCGCCCCGAAACAGAGAATCCGTTAAATCGCTGGCTACTCTCGGCTTATAAACCCCTGTTGCTACGCGCACTGGCAAATCGCCGCAACACTTTCCTGATTGCACTATTGTGCCTGCTAAGCCTTGCCTGGCCGTTGTCGCGCCTGGGCAGCGAATTCATGCCGCCGCTAAACGAGGGCGACCTCCTCTATATGCCCACCACCGTACCCGGCATATCGATCGACGAAGCCGCCAACCTGTTACAGATTACCGATCGACTGATACGCACCGTGCCCGAAGTTGCTCAGGTGTTCGGCAAGGCAGGCCGTTCCGACAGTGCAACTGACCCCGCACCATTATCAATGCTGGAAACCACCATCCTGCTCAAACCCCGTTCGGAATGGGCCTCAGGTGTCGACATTGACGACATCATTCACCGGCTCGATACCACCGTGCAACTGCCCGGCCTCACCAATGCCTGGGGCTACCCTATCCGCACCCGCATCGATATGCTCTCTACAGGTATCCGCACTGTGCTTGGCATTAAAATCACCGGCGAAAATCTGGCCGGCATCAGCGAAGTCGCGCAATCGATAGAAGCTGCGCTTAAGAATGCAGACGGTACACGCGCCGTATTTGCCGAGCGTGTAGCCAGCGGGCGCTATATCAATATTGAGATAGACCGCTTTCAGGCTGCACGTTTTGGCATCTCATCGGCAGATATAAAACGCATGGTGGAAACGGCAATTGGCGGCAATACGGTATCAACCGTGATCGACGGGCGCGAGCGCTACACCATTAATGTTCGTTACCCGCGTGCCTTTCGTGACTCATTAAAGGCGATAGGTGCAGTTCGCCTAACTGCCCCCAACGGTGCCGAAGTCCCGCTAGCATTACTGGCCAAACTTTCAATCGCTGACGGCCCGGCCGAAATCAAAAGCGAAAATGGCCGTCTGATCGCCTATGTATTTATTGACCTTGCCACCCGCGATATCGGCGGCTATGTAGATCGCGCAAACAGCGTACTGGCACAACAAATCAAACTACCGCCCGCTTATGCGATGAGCTGGTCAGGCCAGTTTGTCGAGTTTGAGCGTGCCAAGAAAAAACTCCTGTGGGTAATACCCGCCACACTGGCATTAGTGTTGTTATTGCTCTATACCTATTTCCGCGAGCTTACCAAACCGCTGCTTATCTTGAGCGTGCTGCCTTTTGCTTTGGTTGGCGGATTCTGGATGGTGTATTTGCTGGGTTACCAATTATCGGTCGCCGTTGCGGTGGGCTTTATAGCATTGGCCGGGCTGGCTGTTGAATTTGGTGTCGTGATGCTGCTATATATCGACCAGGCGCTCGCTAACTGCGTAAAGCCACTTACAGGCAGCGTGATTAGGGAAGCGATTATCGCTGGCGCGCTTAACCGTATTCGACCCAAGCTGATGACCGTTGCGGTGATCATTGCCGGCCTGCTGCCTATCATGCTGAGTCAAGGCGACGGTGCTGACACCATGAAACGTATCGCCGCACCGCTCATTGGCGGCATGGTAAGCGCACCATTGATATCCCTGTTTTTATTACCAGTGCTTTACAAGGCGCGGCTGGAATACAGAAATAAAAAATGACATGGCCCAAATTCAACGCCACTGTTTAGTTGCATATTCTTCGGCTGGCTGCGCTAACCTTACTTCTTGTTAAATTCATCAATTTGTTCTTTGATAGATTTTACCTGCGCTTCCCGCTCCTTTTTAGCATCACCCCTTACGATAGTGACGGGTGCCTTGGCAGTGGGCACCTCAGCTTTTGTTGCAGGTTTAACAGGGGCAGGTTTTGCCACGGCAGGTGCTTCCGGCATCGATAAAATTATCTGTTTGGCTGGCGCTGGTGCCGGAGATGGCGCTACTGCTTTTGCGGGTACGGGTGCTGACGTTGGGACAATGGCTGCAACTGGTGCAGTGGCTGCTTTAGGTGCTGGTGAAGGTGCAGCTATTGGCACGGCAACGGATTCGCGCATTTGAGTTTCAAGGGTGGGTGAAATTTTCATTTTCACTTGCAGCTTACTCACACCATGAATAATTTTTGCATTCCGTTCGCTTTGCTTATTTAATTCTGCATCATGCGTTACTTTATCTTGCGCCAATACAGCTTTGACTTTTTCAAGCTCCTCGATTGACGCTTTGCCTTTATCAATACCTGCTACCGACGCTTTTACTTTATCAAAATCTTCCCTAGATGCAAAACTCTTGTTGGAACTTAAACTTTCAATCTTTGCAACGGCAGTGCCAAGTTGAGTCCGCAGGGATCTGCTCTCATTCATTGCCAGTACGGCGACAATCAGCGCGATCACCGCGATGACAGGGGGAAAGCCATCCAATACATAATCCAAACCCGGATTCAACTTCAACCGAGCCTGGCTTATGTAAGACGAAAACTTAGATTGTGGATTTACCTTATCTTTGGATTGCGCCTTGTCTTTAGTTTGAGGAGCCCCGGCCCCTGCTTCAGCTTCTGATAATTTATCAACTTCCTGATCTGTCGCCATCACTGCCCCCGGATAAAATGGTGTTTCAGTTTACCAGCATGGTTACACTTCTTGTGCAAGTGTTAAGCATAGCAAGTTAACCCGTCTGCTATCAACGATTTTTCAGCGGCCGCCAATTCAAAAATTCGTTTACAACCTGTTAGCAACAGTAGCTTCATATTGATTGCTGTTTTTCCGGCATACGTGCAGAATGCCTATCATCAACGATGCAACCCTACATCCCATGCCGTGTTAACTTCTGCCATGAAATTTTATAAATTCAAATCAGGTGATCTGTGGGGTGGACTAGCCGCAATGCTGGTCGCGCTGCCATCTGCAATCGCTTTTGGCGTAACCATATACTCTCCGTTGGGCGCGTCATATGTGGCGCAGGGCGCGCTGGCAGGTTTACTCGGGGTAACTGCGCTTGGTCTGATTGTGCCTGCACTGGGCGGAACAAACAGACTGATAACTGCCCCCTGCGCTCCGGCTGCTGCTGTGCTTGCCGCTTTTGCGATTGAGCTAATGCGCAATGGTGGCAGTGTTGCATCGGCCATACTGCTGTTATCACTGCTGGCACTACTGGCAGGGCTGATGCAAATATTCTTTGGCGCTGCCGGCCTGGGGCATCTGATCAAATACATGCCCTATCCAGTCGTAAGCGGTTATTTGTCCGGTGTGGGCCTCATCATAATCGCCAGTCAGATCCCAAAATTTCTCGGTGCAAATAAAGAAGCGCTCTTTTGGCAATCGCTCAATTCGCCAGAATTCTGGCGCTGGGAAAGTATAGCGGTAGGCTCGGTTACCATTGCTGTCATGTCCTTTGCGCCCCGTTTCACCGGGGCTATCCCCGCAGCTATCATTGCACTGCTGGCTGGCATACTCACCTACTTTGGCCTCGGCTTGATCAACCATTCCTTGTTTATACTTGAAAATAACCCCTTTGTTGTCGGCTCCCTTGGCGGCGGTGGCAGCATTGCCAGCGCGATGACCGATCGCTGGCATGCCATGGGCAGCCTCGGCTTCTACCAGATCATGAACTTGATCGTACCGGCGCTTACCCTGGCTGTTTTGCTCTCTATCGACACCTTAAAAACCAGCCTGGTATTGGATGCACTGACCCGCACACGCCATGACTCAAACCGTGAACTAGTGGCTCAAGGTGTAGGCAATGTCGCCTCTGCCCTGATCGGCGGCATACCCGGTGCGGGCACAATGGGTGCCACACTGGTCAACCTTTCCAGCGGCGCAGTAACAAAATACTCTGGCGTCATTGAAGGCGTGCTGGCATTAATCGCCTTCCTGCTGCTGGCTGAATATATTGCCTGGGTACCCGTTGCTGCACTCGCCGCAATCCTCATTGTGATTGGTGTACGCATGATAGATCGTCATAGCGTGCAGTTCTTGAAACAACGCGCCACCGTACTGGACTTTTTCGTCATCATTGTCGTCATCGCAACTGCAATCTCCGTCAGCCTGATCGCTGCGTCTGGCATAGGCATCGTGCTTGCCATCCTGCTTTTCTTGCGCGAACAAATTGGCGGTGCGGTGGTACGCCGAAAAGTGCGCTGCGACGAAGCCTTTTCAAAACGGATACGCACCCATGATGAAATGGAAATACTCATCGCCCACGGCGATCGCGGCATCGTCGTTGAGCTGCAGGGCAGCCTGTTCTTTGGCACAACCAATCAGCTATACCTGGCCCTTGAAGGCGAATTGAAAATCAGGGACTACATCATCCTGGATATGCGCCGCGTGCAATCAGTCGACGTAACGGCCGCTCGCATGCTGGACCAAATCAAGGATATGCTGGCCGAACGAAATGGCTACCTTATCTTTAGCAAACTGCCACAAAACCTGCCTTCAGGGCGCGACATGCAGCGCTATTTTGACCAGGTTGGTCTGGTGCGCCCCGAAAGCCCTATCCGTGTTTTCGGCGAGCTCGACGAAGCGCTGGAATGGGTAGAGGACCGTATACTCGAAGATTCAATATGCGAAGTAGACCATAAGGAAATACTCAACCTGGGTGAAATTGAATTGTTCAAAGGCCGCAAAGCGGAAACCCTCGCTTCGTTTGAACAGGGTATGGAAAAACGCAGTTACAAGGCGGGCGAAAATATCTTTCAGCGTGGCGACAGCGGTGACGAACTCTACCTGATACGCAAAGGTGCGGTACGCATCGTCTTGCCCTTATCAGACAAACAACGCCATCATCTGGGCACCTTCGGCCGGGGTGCCTTCTTTGGAGAAATGTCATTCCTGGATGGCGATGTGCGTTCTGCCGATGCGGTAGCCTTTTCAGATACCGAACTGTATGTGCTGTCGCGCAAAGTATTTAACACGATGGCTGAAGAACACAAAAAACTTTCCTTCAATTTAATGGAAGGTATCGCCAGTGTATTGGCCAGCCGGTTGCGCTATACCAATGCGGAGTTGCGGGTGCTGGAGGCTTGAAACGGAGGAATAGCAATGTAATGCTTTTCTTAGTTCCATCTAATTAGTGGCTCATTTCGACCAATTCCTGCCAGTCGTAAACAACAATTAGGCAGCTGATCACTTTGTAGTGCATTAAAGAGGCTCACCCATGACAACGACGTACGCCCCCAAACAGGCGGCCACTCGCGGGCATGCCGTTCAAATCAACAACATTGAGATGTACTACGAGGAGTACGGAGTCGGAAAGCCCCTGGTGCTCTTGCATGGGTTTGGCGGTTGTGTACAGAACTGGTATCCCTTTACCGCCAAGCTCTCAGAGCGCCATCGACTGATTGTCGTTGATCTGCGTGGCCATGGTCACTCCACCAATCCCGAGAATGAGTTCACGCATCGGGAAGCGGCTATTGACGTGTTCCTCTTGCTTGATAAGTTGAGGGTTGGTCACTTCTCGGCTATGGGTATCAGTTCTGGCGGAATGACACTACTTCATATGGCAACGAGCCAACCCAAGCGCATCGACTCAATGGTATTAATTAGCGCAACGTCCCATTTCCCCGATCAGGCAAGGGCCATAATGCGTGCAGCTTCGTTTGAGAGAATGCCCCAAGAAGTGCAAGAGATGTATCGGGAGTGCGCGAAACGCGGTGATGCTCAGATTCGTCAACTAATTACACAGTTCAACACGTTACACGAAAACTATGACGATATGAATTTCACTGCACAAAGTTTATCAACCATTACAGCTCGTACGCTCGTTGTGCACGGTGATCGCGACCGCTTTTTTCCCGTTGAAATTCCAGTAAGTATCTACCGTTCTATACCGGGTGCCGCGTTATGGATTATTCCTGGCGGCGACCACGTTCCTATTTATGATTCCACGGTTCCATTCACCTCAACAACCCTGCGATTCCTCGATGGGCCAGACAGCAAGTAGCAATCAGTGGCCTAACAAGACGTTTCATATCAGCGGGTGAGCTACAGCGTAATGAAAGTAATTCGATTCTATAAACTGTAAAATTTACAGAGCAATAGTACGTGCCAACAATATTTTTAACTCACTACAACGGCAACGTCATCCTGAAATACAACTTACTCTCCCCGCCTTCATTCACTCCCCGAGCATACCCCAGCGTCGTTGACAGGTGCAGCAGATCGTAACCCAGCAGCGCTTCAATATTCCACTCCAACCCAACGCCGGTTTTTGCTTCGGCAACATCACCCGTACTCCAGGCAGCACCCGTGTCTACAAACAGGGTTAGCGCTTCCCTGCCTATACCTACCGGGGGAACAAACCAGCCGTCGTAGTGATAGCCCAGCGGTATTTTCCATTCCGCTGTAAACAACCCCATGTTGCTTCCAGTGAGCGTTGCAAGACCGGCGGGATAGCCGCGCAAGGGGAAATCACGACGGCCCAAGCCTGTCTCGCCGCCAATCTTGCTGAGCACTTCGCTGACCCCGCCTAAAAAATAGGGGCGTATGCCAGCATCACCTTCGGCGCGCAGCAACCTGAGATGCAGGGCATGGTTGCCGCCCAACGCGAAGTATTCATGCCAGTCGAGCCTTGAAGTTTTGCCGCTGAAATTACTGCCACCCAGCAGATCATAATTTTCGCCAGTCACTTGCACACGTCGCCCCTCAACCGGGGCGATGGAATTTTTATACATTCTGCTGTTGTCATACTGCGCTATCGCACCGGTAATTTTATTGTTGAATTCCGCGTCTGCGCCGGTACCCTTGATTACCTTCTCACTGATAGCCTCACTCGCCACACCGCCCGCGATATAAAAACTTGAATCCAGCGTATTGAAAGTGTGATGCAGTAACGCTTGGTACCGCACTTCGTCATCCCGATAACGCAAGGCCGCTGTGGGTGCACCAAGTACGAAGAGCTGGCGTTGTGCGGTGAGGGTAAGGTTGTTGTAGAAGCTGTAATTTGCCAGACCGCCCAATACTTTTTGATCATAGTAATACAACGGTGTGGCATTCCATTTATGGAACTCAAGCGCATCCCAGCCGTTCATCATAATACCGGCATAGGAGGCTTGCTCGGCACTGGTATCAAAGAGTGGAAACCACGCGTGCGGTTTGAGCGTATTCCAGGGTGAGTAATCTTTTACATCCACATAGGGGTAAGGCTGATAATCGGGCTGGTTGGTGATGGCACTCACCGCGGAACTCGATTTTGGTTTAGCCGGATAGGTTGTCAAATTTTGATCTGCAACAGGGTCAAGTGCAGTGATGACCTTGCCTGTGGAAGAATTTTCCACCAGACGGAAACTTTTATCCGGCATTTCTACCGCTTCGGTAATGATAGAGGGGGTATTGCTGAGCGTGACGATATTCTTGTCGCGCAAGCTCAGGCGACGCAGATTCCATGCTTTGCCGTGATCGGAGAAAAAATATACGGCACGACCGTCGCTGGAAAATTGCGGCCTTTGCACCAGATCGTTGCCCAAGGTCAAGGCTTGCCATTGCTTGGACTCAACATCGAACAATTCCAGATTCCAGCCTGTTGTTTTTCTTTGCACAGAAGCAACAAGTGTCTTGGCATCGGGTGACCAGTTAATATGGCCCAGGGTTTCTCCCATCGGCAGCTCGGCCAATACAGACAACGTTTTTCCTTGCGCATCCAGCAGCACTAACCGGCTGATTCCATTTTCGGACTGTATCGCCGCAATGGCCAACCCGTCTGGTCGCCAGCTTGCATAGGTGTAACGGCCGCAATGTGTCAGCCGTTTGGCTGCTGACATGGCGGGCTGCCACTGGTAGAGATCAAGATACAAATTGGTGTTGTCACACACGGCAAATTTTGTCATCAGCAAGCCGACATTATCGTGCCAGGCCATATCCTGCACTGCACGACCATCCAACAGATTCTCTACGCTGCCGTCTTTGCGTAGCCGCTTGATCTGGGGGCGGGATGAATTATCGTCGTGTACAAAATACAGATCGCCATTGCTGGCGGCGGCGAGTGCGGTGTTGCTGTAAAGTTTATCATACACGGTATGCGTGCTGAAGCGTTTATCCTGCCTGATCGCCTCCAGCTGCGGCGCAAAGCGCTGGGTCAGATATAGCTGAAACTCTCCCCACACTTCCTGGGCCGGCTTGCCGAATATTTGTTCGGAACGGGTTTGCATGCGAAACGGCACCAGATTACTGGCATAGACCCGTATGTAATTCGTCACTGCCTCACGCCCATAACGCGCTTCAACAAATTTAAAGAAATAGGAGCCATACAGGTAGACCTGGCCATAGGGCCAGCGATAGCCCGAGTTGTAACTGACCTCGGTAAGCGAATACAAACCGCGCTGCACTTCCATCCGCATCAGCGCCTCATAGTAGGCGCCATTCAGGCGTCCGTAATTTGCCGGATTATCGGATTCCCCATACACCGCCAACCCTTCTGTCACCCAGGTCGGGGCGAAAACTTCGGGGAAATCCATCAGGGTGAATAAATCCATCGAACGGCCAAAGACATTGCGCACCATCCTCGGCACATCATGAACCATATCGAGATGCAGGATGTGCACATACTCATGGGTAAACACCATTTCAAGCCACGATGTCTGGTCCATAATTTCACCGTCTACCGGTGGCGTCATATAGATGGAAATATTATTGAAGGGAAACGGTGAAGCATGGCCATTCGAGGTATCTATCGTGTCCAGCAATACCACCTCGGTGGGTTCCTGCGGTTGCCAATCCAGCCAGGGCGACAGCTTGACGTGCACACGCTCGGCAACAGTGGCCAAATATTGTGCGAATTCTTTATGCCGGGATTCGTGGTGTATATGGAAATGCGGCGTGGTGAGTGTTTTCCACTCTTTGGTGATCTCCGGCTTTAGTGCATTCTTGTCCGGTTGCACCTGGGCCACAGCGGAAGACATCACAACTACAAAAGCAATTGCTACCAACATGAAGAATCGATGCAGCATGTCTTTCCTTTAAGCTACAGTGTGGTTAACATTTTGACGACTTGTGGTTGATCCTAAAAAAAGCATTTGGCCACAGAGAACACAGAGTTCACAGAGGAGAAACCAAATCTTGCAGCGGGTATTATATTCACCATTTTCGTTAATACACGAAAGGCTGAAAAACCCTATCACTCTCTGTGTTCTCTGTGAACTCTGTGGCTTGCATCTACGGTTGTCAGATTGATAACACATATCAAGATTCGATAAACTCCAGCGCATTATCATCCGGGTCTCGGCAGAACAACGCACGCCTGCCGGTCTGGCTTAAATTGTAGCGTATACCTGATCCTTGCAGCAGTTTTATCAGTGCTGCCAAATCATCCACTGCAAAAGCCAGGTGGCGGTCACGCCCGCCGTTTTCCGGTCGCTGCAGTCCCGTTTCGGGATTGGGCAATTGCATTAAATGTATTTGCTGTTGCGGTGCGATGTCGTACCACACGCCTTCAAAACTCATCTTGGGCCGGGAGGTTGACCGTGTAAAACCCAGCACGCGTTCATAAAACGTGCGCGCTTTTTCCAAGTCTGCCACCAGCAGGGTTGCGTGTACCAGGCCGGTGAACTTCATTCCTGGTAGTCCTGCGCCACATCAATTTCCGCACTGCCCATTTTTATCGCGGCCCAGAATTCTTCATTCGACATTGCAACTTTACTCATGCGGTTGAATTCTTTTTTGGCGGTATCGAGCTGGGCGTTTAACTGGGTTTTAGTCATTTCCCTGACTCCGTCACGTACCACTTCCAGCGAGTGCCCCACCAGGCTGCCTGTCCTTGCTTCAATGACAACGCTTTCGCCGCTGGGCGTATCCAACACATAACCCTTGATATCTTCACACATTGCTACTGACGATGAAGGATAAACATCAATATCCGTACACAATGCCCTTGCTGCCGTGTAGCGATTGCGCTCTATGGTCCAGATGGTTAACGTTACTGGCGTTTCGACTTCAGCGCTTACAACTTTGGCATTTTCCAGTTCAGCCGTTTTTGGCGGTTTGCCTGCCTCCTCTGCCTCCTCTGCCTGCTTTGCGCCGCCAAACAGTCGTTTAAACGCGGCGCCAAAATCAAGAAAATTTTTCATTGCATCAACCCTTATTTTGAGACCGGTTTAACCAGGCTGGCAGCCAACTTTGCCCGGGTACGCGCCTCCTCGGTATCCTTGCCATTGGCGAGCGCCACGCCCATGCGTCTGCGTTTGAATGACTCAGGTTTGCCGAATAAGCGTATGTCGCTTTGCGGAATGCGCAATGCCTGATCAACACCGGTAAAGGCAATTCCCTTCTGCTCAAGTTGCCCATAAATAACCGCGCTTGCACCCGGCCCGCGTATGGCAACATTAACCGGCAAACCTAAAATCGCACGGGCGTGTATTTCAAATTCGTTCTGTATCTGGCTGCACATCGTCACCATGCCGGTGTCATGCGGGCGCGGACTCACCTCGCTGAACCAGACCTCATCCCCTTTGACAAACAGTTCTACCCCGAACAGGCCGAGCCCGCCGAGGTTTTCGGTAACCTTCAAGGCAATGTCGCGAGAACGCTGCAAGGCTAACGCACTCATCTGTTGCGGCTGCCAGCTTTCCACATAGTCGCCCTGCACTTGCACATGCCCTATCGGGTCGCAAAAAAGTGTTTCAACATTGCCATTGGCATCCAGGGCACGCACGGTGAGCAGGGTAATTTCATAATCAAACCGGATCAGTCCTTCCACAATGACACGCCCCTGATTAACCCGGCTGCCGCTCGCTGCATACTCCCATGCTGCTGCCACTTCAGCGGGTGTATCGACCTTTGATTGCCCCTTGCCCGATGATGACATGACCGGCTTGATGATGCAGGGATAGCCGATGCCGCCATCTATTGCGGCCTGCATGTCGGCCAGGCTACTGGCGAATTTGTACGGTGACGTGGGCAAACTCAATGTTTCAGCCGCCAGACGCCGTATACCCTCGCGGTTCATCGTCAGTTGGGTTGCACGCG
>JANXWX010000231.1 GCA_025350915.1 Nitrosomonadales bacterium | reverse complement strand
ATACTCAAGCACAAAATTGTGGATCTTATTCGCAAGAAAGTTCGTGAGCCGACGCTGGTCAACGTGGATGAACCCATGGAGTTCGGTCAGGATGAAGTGTCAGAGTCCATGTTTGATGATACAGGTCACTGGGTAACACCTTGTCATGATTGGGGTAATCCGGACAAGGTGTGGGAGCAGAAAAGATTCTGGGAAGTATTAACAGTGTGTTTAAAACGATTGCCCCCACAGTTGGCCATGCTTTACTCATTAAGGGAGATTTCGGGCATGGATACGGAAGAAATTTGTAAGGAATTGAATATTACGTCGACCAACAGTTGGGTAATGCTGCATCGTGCTCGTTTGGGGCTCAAGCAGTGTTTTGAATTAAATTGGCTGGGCGATGTGAAAGTGGGAGCAAGATAATGTTGACATGCAAGGATGCCAGTCAGCTTATGTCGCAATCTTTGGATCGGCGTCTCGGGCTATTTGAAAAAGCTGGATTGCGCTTTCATTTGGTGCTGTGTCATAACTGTCAAAGAGCGTATCGGCAGCTGGATTTTATGCACAAGTTGTGCAAGCGTATCGCAGCGGGATCAGACGATATCACAGCCTTGCAACCCGGCTTGTCAGCCGGCGCGCAGGAACGGATATTAAAAGAATTGCGTCGAAAACAGGGTGAGCAGTAGGCATCAGGTGATTGAAGCGGTGTTCCGGGAAACCGGTGTTGTACTTAATTTTAAACTACGGAGAAATACCAACATGACTATCAATAAATCTAAACTTTCTATTGCGTTGGGCAGCGTGTTCGTCGCTTCCATGGCAGCATCCTCTGTCGCAAGCGCGGCACAAAACCCTTTCATGATGGCAAGTCTGGAGAGCGGATATATGGTAGCGGCTGCCGACAAAGCAAAGGAGGGTAAGTGCGGTGAAGGTAAATGCGGCGCCAGTATGAATGATAAAGCCAAAGTGAAAGATGGAAGCTGTGGCGCGGCCAATGGCAAAATGAAAGAGGGAACTTGTGGGGCCAGCAGTACAGCAGTGCCAAAAATGAAAGACGGCAAATGCGGCGAAGGCAAGTGTGGTGCAACTAAAAAGTAATATCACCCGCTTGAACATGAATACGAAAAGTATTCACGGCGCAGGCTTGGGGCTTCGGCGGGAATTAATTCCCGCACTGAAGATTCAAGTCCCTGCTGCCATCAATTTTTTTGAAATTGCTCCCGAAAACTGGATTGATATGGGCGGTGCCTTTGGGCGTGACCTGCGTCATTTCACGGAGCAGTTTCCCATGGTTTGTCATGGCCTCTCCCTTTCTCTGGGTGGCCCCACGCCGCTGGATGAGCTTTTTCTCAAGCGCATCAAGCTATTTCTGGATCAGCACCACATCGATTTGTATACAGAACATTTGAGCTATTGCAGCGATGATGGGCATCTGTACGATTTACTACCTATACCGTTTACCCAAGAGGCTGTGCACTATGTAGCAGAACGCATACGGCGCGCACAGGATATTCTGGAGCGGCAGATCGCAGTAGAAAATGCATCTTATTATGTTGCAGCGCCTATCTCAGAGTTAAGCGAAATAGATTTTATTAAAGCAGTGCTTGAAGAGGCAGATTGCCTGCTGCATCTGGATGTTAATAATATCTATGTAAATAGTGTCAATCACAACTATGACCCGGTTGCATTTCTGCATGGCTTGCCCGGTGAGCGCATCACTTATATCCATACCGCAGGGCATTACACTGAAGCTGAAGATTTGATTGTGGATACCCATGGCGCCGATGTGATCGATCCGGTATGGGATTTGCTGGAAGAAACTTATCGTACATTTGGCGTATTTCCCACCTTGCTGGAACGTGATTTCAATATCCCACCCTTGCAAGACTTGGTGCGGGAGGTCGAACATATCGGGCAACTGCAGCGGTGTTATCAAGCAAAGCAATATGCCCAAAAAAGCTGATATGTTGGCGAAATCAAAACTGCCGTTATTTCAGCAGTATCAATTTTCTTTCTCTAGTCATATTCGTGATCCACGCTTAAATCGGCGCCCTGCAGGTGTTGAAGCCAGGCGCATGAAAATTTACAATGACCTGTTGTTTAATAATATTGAGGGATTTTTGCTAGCTTGTTTTCCCGTGTTGCGCAAAGTATTGGGAAAAGTAAAATGGACAAAACTGGTCAGGGATTTTTTTTCGACACATCGTTGTCATACGCCCTTCTTTAGACAGATACCCGACGAGTTTGTACATTATCTGAAAAACGAACGAGGCGAGCGTGAAGAGGACCCTGCATTCCTGCAAGATTTGGCACACTATGAATGGGTTGAATTGATGCTGTCAGTGTCATCAAAAGAATGCGATCTTGAGCAGATTAATACAGCAGGTGATTTGTTGAAAAACCAGCCGGCACTTAACCCGGTGTTGTCTTTGCAAAGTTATTCCTATCCGGTGCATCGCATCGGCCCCCGTTTTAAACCTTCAATATTAGAGCAAGAAGAAACGCACTTTGTGATTTTACGTAACAGTGACAATGCAGTTAAATTCATTGTGTTAAGTCCGGTCAGTATGCGCCTGTTGACATTGTTGCAATCAACCGCGCTAAGCGGAGAGCAGGCTCTGGTGCAAATCGCTACGGAATTGAATCATCCCAATCCTGAAGTCGTAATGACTGGTGGTCTTGAGATTATGCGCAATTTGCATGAGTCTCAGGTTATTTTGGGTACTTGGCAGCCTGGAATTACTGACTTGCGTCGATAAATCAAATAAATAGCCCCAGTAAATTTATTAAATCGTTATGTTTCACTTTGTTCTGTAGTACGCAATAAGCTCGTTACTTGCCTTCAGGAAAAGAATTTTCCCCTCGCACTTGAAATAAGTGTGCCCCGCCCTTATCATTAGCAGTCCGCAGCGCCGAGTGCTAATGGGTGCGCTGAAAGTTTATAACTATCTGTAATTTAGGAGAAAAAGCATGAAAGTACGTCCCCTGCAAGACCGCGTTATCGTTAGACGCATGGAAGAAGAGCGTAAAACTGCCTCTGGTATTGTTATTCCTGATGCTGCTACAGAAAAGCCGGATCAGGGCGAGATCATCGCTGTTGGTAATGGTAAGACGGATGATAACGGCAAGTTGATCCCTATGAGCGTTAAAAAAGGCGACAAAGTGTTATTTGGCAAATATGCCGGTCAGACTTTCAAGATGGATGGTCAGGAATACATGACAATGCGCGAAGATGACATCATCGGCGTAATCGAAGCTTAAGTACTCATAAAATTCAGGAGAAATTAATATGTCAGCAAAAGATGTAAAGTTCCACGACGCAGCGCGTGCGAAGATGATGGTGGGTGTCAATATTTTGGCCGATGCGGTTAAAGTTACGTTGGGTCCTAAAGGCCGTAACGTTGTTTTGGAGCGCTCTTACGGCGCGCCAACAATCACCAAGGACGGTGTGTCTGTAGCCAAAGAAATCGAACTGAAAGACAAGTTTGAAAACATGGGCGCGCAAATGGTCAAGGAAGTTGCTTCCAAGACTTCAGACGTGGCCGGTGACGGTACAACGACGGCGACCGTATTGGCCCAGTCTATCGCCCAGGAAGGCATGAAATTCGTTGCCGCCGGCATGAATCCTATGGATTTGAAGCGCGGTATCGACAAAGCGGTGATCGCTGCTGTTGAGGAACTGAAGAAAATTTCCAAGCCATGCACCACCACCAAGGAAATTGCACAGGTTGGCAGTATTTCTGCAAACTCTGACACCGTAATCGGCGAAAAGATTGCTGAAGCGATGGAAAAAGTGGGTAATGAAGGCGTTATCACGATTGAAGACGGCACCAGCCTGCAAGATGAGCTGGAAGTGGTTGAAGGTATGCAGTTTGACCGTGGCTATCTGTCACCTTACTTCATCAACAACCAGGACAAACAGATTGCAGGAATGGAAAATCCCTACATCCTGTTGCATGACAAAAAAATCTCCAACATCCGTGATCTCCTACCCGTACTTGAGCAAGTTGCCAAAGCCGGTCGCCCATTACTGATTATCGCTGAAGATGTTGATGGCGAAGCATTGGCAACACTGGTGGTAAACAATATCCGCGGTATTCTGAAAACGGTTGCTGTTAAAGCGCCCGGTTTTGGCGATCGTCGCAAAGCCATGCTCGAAGATATCGCTATCTTGACCGGTGGTACTGTGATCGCTGAAGAAGTGGGTCTGACACTGGAAAAAGCAACACTGGCGGAATTGGGCCAGGCCAAGAAGATTGAAGTGGGTAAGGACAACACCACCCTGATCGACGGCGCAGGCAAGGCAGATGCAATCAAAGCACGTGTTGGTATGATCAACAAGCAGATTGAAGAGTCAAGCAGCGATTACGACAAAGAGAAACTGCAAGAGCGCAAAGCCAAGCTGGCCGGCGGTGTTGCCGTGATCAAGGTTGGCGCTGCCACCGAAGTTGAATTGAAAGAAAAGAAAGCGCGTGTTGAAGACGCATTGCATGCCACACGTGCCGCAGTAGCGGAAGGCATTGTCCCCGGCGGCGGCGTTGCCTTGCTGCGTGCCAAGTATGTTGTAGCCAAGCTGAAGGGCGACAACCATGACCAGGACGCCGGTATCACCATTGTTCTGCGTGCGCTGGAAGCGCCATTGCGCTGCATCGTGCACAACGCAGGCGAAGAGCCATCCGTTGTTGTTAACGCGGTAATGGCAGGCAAGGGCGTTAACTTCGGTTACAACGCGGCCTCAAGCGAGTACGGCGACATGATGGCGATGGGTGTAATTGACCCAACCAAAGTAACCCGCACAGCCTTGCAAAACGCGGCGTCTATCGCCGGCCTGATGCTGACAACGGCCTGTATGGTTGCTGAACTGCCTGAAGACAAGCCAGCAAGTGGTGGCGGCGATATGGGTGGTATGGGCGGCATGATGTAATTGCTGCGATTAACGCAGAGGTAAAAAACAAACCCCGCTTTGCGGGGTTTGTTTTTTCCCGGTATAGGGTTTGCGTAGCGAGTGATTTGCAATAATTACGTTTGCCGCTATAATGCTCGACTTCGTTGGAATTGAAAGATTGTCGCGATAGTTAAAAGTAGCATGGCTCGGTAGCTCAGTTGGTAGAGCAGTGGATTGAAGATCCTCGTGTCGGTGGTTCGATTCCGCCCCGAGCCACCAGTATTCAGAAGGCCTGCAGAGATGCAGGCCTTTTTCATTTTCTACAATTCAGGGAGGATTTCTACAATTCTTCATTTGAGTGGCTTGCGCGCTGGCAAACAAAGCCCGCAGTGAAGGGTATAACTCCTATTACGTCAGGCTGTCACGGCTGTTTCAAGATCTGGATATCGGTCGGGCGGATGGCCGCTACGCCAAGATGATGCGGCAACTGGCCAAGACTGACGTGCTGGTAATGGATGACTGGGGGCTGG
>JANXWX010000229.1 GCA_025350915.1 Nitrosomonadales bacterium | reverse complement strand
CCGGCCGCATCCAGCTGCTGAATCGTGGCCGCTTTGAGCAGGGGACCGCACCGGTAATTTCCGCCTACCCACTTGCGCGTTTCCAGCACGGCCAGGTAGTCGGCGAAATACTGCTCCACCGGAGCCAGATTCATTTCGTCCAAGCACAACCAATGCGGAGTCATCTCGGCGGGTGATTTGCTCAACAACTCTGTGGCGGTAGCCGATGCCTTTGCATCCTGCCAGGCCTTCACAACAAAGCGCAGCAGATCGGTCACCACATAACGCGCCCCGTCTTGGCCGATACGCGAGATATAACCCAGCAAGTCCGACGGCTCGTGCCAATCGGGTCGAACAGGGACCAAGCAGTGATTTGTCAGATTGCCCCCGCCGTGGGCAGCGGCTTGTTCGCGCACGAAGCGGGTTTTGCCTGTGCCGGAAATACCGGCTAATAGGAGGAAAGGTTTGGGAATATTCACCATCGCCACACTATTTAGATACTGAGTAAA
This sequence comes from Nitrosomonadales bacterium, assembly GCA_025350915.1. Classification (GTDB taxonomy): domain Bacteria; phylum Pseudomonadota; class Gammaproteobacteria; order Burkholderiales; family Gallionellaceae; genus 39-52-133. The sequence goes on along the minus strand of JANXWX010000229.1, from coordinate 1,718 downwards.
CTCTTTGTATTTATTTAGCCCCGCACGATACATTCCATTCCCGCTAACATTTCTGTCAATCCATTCTTTAACACTATCTAGTTGGTGCATCCGCACTTCTAGATCGGTCTGTTTGGATATTGAAAAAAAGCCCGCAAATTCCCCATCAATTTTTCTTATGACTTGGTTGGCAAAATTAATGCAATCTTCAGAATATGAAACGATAGTCTTTTCTGACAGCTCATTATTTCGCATCCAGACCTTGAATCTCTCCTTTAATCCATCAAGTCTCTGCGATTGTGCTGTGCCAGCAAGGGTCGTGAGATCATCTGGCACTGCACTCAATGCTGTTTTCACCGAATCTGGATCAAAATGGGTATTCTCATCTACCCCGACATATTTGATAATTTTGTGATAACTGGTACAGCAACCGAATTGCCGAATTGTTTGTATGCGGGTGTCTTCGCCTTTGGAATAAGGAATTTATCTGGGTAACCTTGTAGTCGTGCGCACTCGCGGGGTGTCAAAAGGCGTGGATTCGTTCCGTCCTGCGGAACTAGGCATTCTTTTCCATCCTTTCCATATCTGGCTACAAGAGTGTTTGACGGCTTTTCAATGTCTGCAGTAAATGCCGTGAAGCCGGTCCCCCGTTCAAGATTGCGCTTCGACCGATTGATGTGTCCGAGCCACAGCTTGTCAGAAATAGTAAATTCGGGAGAGGACTCCTCTTCGAGAATGCTCTTGAGTGGTAGCGGATCACCACCAAAATCAGGGAAAACAAAATCTATCCCGAGATCTTTTCTGAAGCAGACCATATAGCAGCGAAGGCGCCTTTGTGGCACCAGTGTGGCGGCGTTAATTATTGCATGCCTAAAATCGTAGCCAAGATCTTCAATTGATTGCTTGATGACTGCAAATGTACGGCCACCATCATGGCGCTCGATGTTTCTTACGTTTTCGAGAAATAGTACTTTTGGACGCTTAACCGATGCGATTCGCATGATGTCAAAGAAGAGCGTGCCTTGGGTGTTGCACTTAAACCCATGCTCTTTTCCCACGGCGTTTCGCGCCGACACGCCGGCATGGCTAAAAGGCTGGCATGGGAATCCCCCGGCGAGTATTTCATGGTCAGGGATTATTTTCTTCAGCTTGTTGTCTGTTATGTTGGCAGATGTAAATAATGTAATGTCACCAAAAGGCAGTTCGCCGTAGTTGTTGAAATATGTTTGCTGGGCGTTCCGGTCCCATTCACTACTAAATACGCAGGAGCCTTTGGCCTCTTGTAGTGCAAGTCTAAATCCCCCAATGCCGGCGAAGAGATCGATAAACCGGAAGTTTGGCGAAGTTGGTGGGGGGAAATTGATTTCAGCAAAAAGTTTTTTTCTGAATAGCTCTCTGTTTTTATATATACCGGCTGCTTCCAGGTAGGCCACGATGCGGGATGCGTCAACGCCGCCCACAAGATCGCCATTGCTTGCAATTGCATGTGCCCATTGGTGAATGACAGCTCTGGGCTCCGAGCCATCGGGTGCATATTTGTTTGCGGCGACCAGTAGTACTGCTTCGATTTGCTGTAAAAAATGAGTCATTATTGCCCGTCAATTATTTGATTCGTTTTGCGGCCGCCTGGTATGCAGCGTTGTTTTCCCGCTTGCCCACAGACAATACCAGCACAACCGGCTGGTCGTCTTCGACTATGTATACCAAACGGTAGCCCTGCTTGAGCAGTTTGATTTTGT
>JANXWX010000196.1 GCA_025350915.1 Nitrosomonadales bacterium | reverse complement strand
GCCAGGCGTCATCCAGCTCGGCCAGTACCAGCAGGGTCGCGCTGAAGGGGCTGGAGATTGCCTCGCTGCCTTCAAAGGAGATGGCGTCATACTTTTGTCCGGCGATGGCGAAATGCAGGTGGGCGGAATGGGCGGCGAGGGCTTTGAGGGCGGAGAGGGCTTCATCAGTATCGGCGGGCATGCGGGGCGGGGTGAGTGACATCGTGATTCCTGTGTGGGGAGGTGAGGTATGTCGTAGCGGTATTATCTGTGATGCAAACTATTCGGCGGAATATAGCATAGGAAGCTACTGTCGGGATAATTCTGAAGAGCTATATAACGGTCTAGATAGTGCGTCATTCTTGATGATACTTATGTGAAAACCCTTGTAGGCCGGGCTTCAGCCCGACATGTCGGGTTACCCCGCAGGAGTTCTTGGTACAAGTGCCTACAGCACTCATACCACAAGAACCTCTTCGAGGTGTACCCTTTGGGTTAAACCCGACCTACCTTGGATTGCGCATAAGTGCCATCAGCAACGATGCACTACACTAGATTTAAAAAACTGCAATTCAACAAAATCAAACCGGCTAAAGCCGGTGGTTTTAACCTTATGCTGGAAAATAAACACAAAATGACGAGCAAGCGCTAATTCAGTGTCAGCAAAAACACACTTTCATGCAATCGGGTCAGGCCTTTGCTCTTGAAGCGCGGGTTTTGCTGGAGCACATCCGTCTCTGCCAACTGGCGTATCTCTGCACAACCGCGGTAAAGCGCTTCCACGTTAGCGGGTGATAATGCAAATGGCGGGCCTTGCATTTCTGCGGGGGGATAATCGAAGGTGATGAGGAGAATTTGCGTTTTTGACGGTAATATTTTCGCCATGTGTTGCACATAGCGTTGGCGCATTTCCAGTGGCAGGGCAACCATTGATGCGCGGTCGTACACTGCTTTTACAGAAGAAAGATCAGCTTTGCTCAGCTCAAAAAAATCGCCGCATTTTACTTCTATGTCATTGGCTTTATAACAAACAAACTTGTTATCTTTAGCCACCGTTGCGCTATAGCCGTTTTCCTTGAAAAAATCTTGTGCCGCTTTCTCACTTAGTTCTACACCGATAACCGGGTGCCCCTGACTACGCAGCCATTGCATGTCAACACTTTTTCCACATAGTGGCACAAAGACTTTGTTGTCTGATTGAAGATGCAATTCATGCCAATAGGCGGCTAAGAATGGGTTGGCTTCATTTTCGTGAAATCCAATTTGTTCATTTTTCCAACGTTCTAGCCAAAAATCTTTTTCCATTTTCTATCCAGAATAAATACGGTTATTCAAAAACTGATGAACACTTTGCCGTTCTTAGTGAGCCCTTCGACAGGCTCAGGGCGAACGGACATAATCATTAGCCTTTAGCAGCTTCTCCAAAATGGTGTGCTGTACCCGCTGCAAGCTTTTATATTATCACTGTGATCACTATGATCCCTATGATCTCTGTGGCCAATTGTTTTTAGACAATACAACTTGAACGCATTCAATGAATCTACTAATCATTTGCACCACGCTCCGAACGGGCCAGCGTCCACATCAGGCCAATCGCTGCAGACCAGCCATTATCACGCTGCACAAGTGGGCTGTCGTGATTTGCAGCGCCGGCAACTGAATCAAAGCGCAGGTAGCCAAAAAATCTTAAATCACGATTGATCATGCGTGACGACAAAATGCTGGCGCGTGTCGAGATCAGCCCGCTTTGCGCATTGTAGGCCGGGCGTGTGGTGGTGGCTTCTGCGGGGGGGACGCGATAAAAGGTATCGACCAGCTGCTGGTTACCCAATAGTGCGCCGATACTGATCGTAGTGGCCCAACTTTCGGGAATTGTTATTTCGTTTACCCAGGCCGGTTCAAAGGCCATGCCATGGTAACTCAGGTGATCGTTGATATCGAACACACCGCGCAGGGCGAACTGGATGCGTGATTGTTGAATCCCTTCGGACAAATCTTCCAGGTTTATTTTTAGCCTCGGGCCAAATTCCAGCAGGATACCCAGGTCATCCATACCCCGCCGCACTTCAATATTATCTGCCCGTGAACCGAGTGATGCCGCAAAGCCCACGTCCAGTTCTGTACGTGGCGTTTTGATTGCGCGAACGCCGACAGTGCCTCGATCTATTCTCAGGTACTTGCCGCGATAAATCATATACGGCAGCGGCAGCAACAGGTTTGCCCGCTCTTCTGCACCGGGATAAGCCGGTTGTGACACCCCCGTACCCAACACACCTGCCTCCCATAGAGGCTCGACGTAATTGGTGGATTCTGCTTGCTCAGGCGCAAGCTGGCTTGTGACGGAATTTTCCTGTGCGTAAATCGATGCTGTGGCTGACATCAATATCAGCCCAACCATAGCAACCCTGCCCCCAGCCTTTTTTAAAGTGTCTTGCAGAAATCGCATCCAGTACTACCCGCCTTCACTTGACGGTGACACGCCGGCGCGCACTAAAAATTCGCGCAAATATTTAATCAAATTTTTATCGCAGACATTTCCCTGATGGGGATGATGCAGAAAACATTCAAACCCATTAAGCGTAACGTGAAAACGCGCCCCGTGGGCGGGTGAGATGGTGGCACCCTGATGGCGCAATAAAGATTCTATTTCACGCCAATGGATATTGCCGCTCACCGGGTCATGAAATATGGCCGTCAGCAGGCTGTTATGTTTGTTACTCATGGCAGCACTCCTTTTTACGATATTAATGGCGTTTAGTATTAACCCTGACAGCGGCTTGGTAAAGTGTTTTCAATAAATATAATCGTTTTTAACACGCCTGCATTTTAGTGCCGTCCCGCTAATGTTAGAATCCGGCTCTTACCTATACAGCCCTGTTATAACTCCCACGAATAACATAACGCAAACAAACCCCATCCATGTCGCGATCCCATCACTCCTCAGAACTGCCCCCCACCCAAGACACAGACACGGATATACGCTCGCTCGGCCGCTTATTCCCCTATCTTTGGGAGTTTCGCGGACGCGTCATTCTGGCTGTCGCGCTGCTGATTGGGGCCAAACTGGCTTCGGTGATGGTACCACTGGTACTTAAAGAGATTATTGATGCGCTGGATAAGACCAACGCCAATCTGGTGGTACCCCTGACACTGATTATCGCTTACGGCTTGTTCCGCTTTGCCAGCACCACTTTTTCTGACATGCGCGATGTGGTATTTGGCAAGGTAACGCAACGCGCAATGCGCCGGGTGAGTATGGCCGTGTTTGAACAACTGCACGCTTTATCTTTGCGCTTTCACCTGGAACGCCAGACCGGCGGCATCACGCGCGACATCGAGCGCGGCACCAAGGCCATCTCCAGCCTGGTCGGATTTTTATTGTTCCGCATCACACCGACCATACTGGAAATCTTAATGGTGGCGGTTATTCTGTTTATCAAACTGGACTGGGTATTCGGGCTGATTACCCTGGTGACACTGGTGGCCTATATCAGCCTCACGATAACCATTACCGACTGGCGTACCCAGTTTGTGCGCCGTGCCAACACGCTCGACTCCGAAGCGTATGGCCGCGCCATCGACAGCCTGCTGAATTACGAAACGGTCAAATATTTTGGTAACGAGCGCTATGAAGCCAAACGCTATGACGGCAGCCTGGCCGAGTGGGAACGTGCCGCCTTGCAGTCGCAAAAATCCCTGGGCTTTCTCAATGCAGCACAGGCAGGCACCATCGCCATTGGTGTCACGCTGATGGTGATACGCGCGGCCAATGGCGTAGTAGAAGGCACCCTGACCCTGGGTGATCTGGTGATGGTCAACGCTTTTCTGCTGCAAATGTTTCAGCCACTGGGCTTTCTCGGTGTGATGTATCGCGAAATAAAACAGTCCATCACCGATGTCGAACGCATGTTTGCATTGTTGCACCGCCCCCGCGAAGTGGAAGACGCCGCCGATGCGCAAACGCTTATGGTAAGCGGCGGCACGGTAACGTTTGAACACGTCAACTTCGCTTACAACGCAGACCGGCCCATACTGCATGACATCAGCTTTACCATTCCTGCCGGCAAAACCGTCGCCGCAGTAGGCGCAAGCGGCGCAGGAAAATCGACTTTGGCCCGTTTGCTCTTCCGCTTTTATGATATTAACGAGGGCAGCATCCGAATAGACAATCAGGATATTCGCGATATCACACAAGAGAGTTTGCGTGCGACCATCGGTGTCGTGCCGCAGGACACAGTATTGTTCAACGACAGCATTTATTACAACATCGCCTATGGCCGGCCGGAAGCCTCGCGTGAAGAAGTGATCGCGGCGGCACGTGCCGCACACATCTTTAACTTTATCGAATCATTACCGCAGGGTTGGGATTCTGTGGTGGGTGAGCGTGGCCTCAAATTATCCGGTGGTGAAAAACAGCGTGTCGCCATTGCGCGCACCCTGCTCAAAAATCCGACTATTCTGATTCTGGACGAAGCAACTTCCGCCCTCGATACCAAAACCGAAAAAGCCATTCAAGCCGAATTGTTGGAGATCGCCAGAAGCCGCACCAGCCTGATAATCGCGCACCGCCTTTCTACCGTTGTTGAGGCGGATGAAATATTGGTGATTGACGCCGGGCGCATTGTCGAGCGTGGTCGCCATAATGAGCTGCTGGCACAAAACGGGGTGTATGCCCATATGTGGGCCATGCAGCAGCAGGCTGAAGAAGCGTAGATGATGATGGCATTTTCTGGTTAAGGAATAGCTTAATAAATCCGTTCGCCCTGAACATGCCGAAGACATCACCAAGAACGGCTAACCGAGCATTGGCTCAACGCCAACAACAAAAACTGCCGTAAAGAAGCATGTGAAATGCGGACTGAAAGCCCGGATACACATCGCCTGAACGACGCGTCCTGTACTGACTCTGCGCTCTTATCCCCTCGCCCACTGGTGGGGGAGGGAGTTGATGCAATGCTCATCTTCCATCGAAGACTATTGATGTATACATCATTTATGACAATAAAAATCCCCCTGGCCCACTTTGCCTGCGTAAGGGACGCTTCGAAGAAGCGGGGTACCCCCGGCGTACCCCTTGCGGGTGAAAAGTGGTGAATAATCATTGTTTGAAATTCAGCCGTTACCCCACTTTGCAAAGGGAGGCCAGGGGGATTTGAAAATGATGAAATATCCAATGACTCAATAATTTCATGCGCCAAAATTAAAATAACAGGCTTGAATCATCAAACACTGCCACCCCAAAATACAAAGCGCCCGTTGCAAATACTATTTACAAACCCCGCTATGTAAATGTAATATACAAACCAAGGACTGTAAATTTACTTTACAAACCACAATCTGTATTTACACAAAGCATATAACGGAGGCAAAAGTGAGCTACCCCATTATGACCCTCAGCCAACTGCCCTTAATTCTCAAGGGGTTTCGCAAAGAGCACGGGCTTACGCAGGCAGCCATGGCCGAGAAGCTGGGAATCACCCAGCAAAGTTATGCCTACTTTGAAGCCAATCCAGCGACCGCCACGCTGGACAGGCTTTTTATGGTGCTGCGCCTATTGGGCGTTGAAATCTCACTGCACCAAGCCGTTCCAGCCACAAGCAGAAGTCGCAGCTCCACCGCTACGGGCAAAGACGACACTGCTACCCAAACCTTAAAGCGGAAGATTACTAAAACAACCAACACAGCAACACTTAACAAAAAGAAAACGTCAGCGCTGATAAAACCGGGCCGCATGACGCCCATCAAACAAAAGATGGAAAGCTGGTAATCATGGGTCGCCGCTCAACACTACAAAGGTTGAATATCTGGATGAACGGCATCCCGGTAGGCCACTGGGAAATCACCCGACAAGGCGAACGGCTTGGCTACTTCAATGAATGGCTCAGCGATGATCAAGGCCGGCCTTTATCACTATCACTGCCCTTCTTGCCGGGCAATACGCCCCATCAGGGACAGATCGTTGCTGATTATTTCGACAATCTCTTGCCCGACAACGATGCCATACGCCGTCGCCTGGCTCAGCGTCACCAAACAGGGGGGATTGATGCCTTTCAATTGCTGGCGAAGCTGGGCCGCGACTGTGTGGGAGCAATACAACTACTGCCAGAGAATGAAACGCCGTCAGACCTTTATAAAATCGGCGGGGAAACTTTAAGATTGGCTGATATCGCCCAACGACTGCGCAACACCACGTCAGCCCAAGCCCTGGGGCAAAATGAGCACGATGATGATTTAAGGCTATCCATTGCGGGCGCCCAGGAAAAAACGGCTTTGCTACACCACAAAGGCCAATGGCTACTTCCCCATGGCAGCACACCGACAACGCACATTTTAAAACTGCCCCTGGGCCTGGTCGGCCATATGCAGGCAGATATGCGCACCTCGCTTGAGAACGAATGGCTGTCATCGAAAATCGTGCATGCTTACAACATTCCAATAGCGAGATGCGAAATCGGCTACTTCGAAGATAAAAAAACCCTCGTTGTAGAAAGATTCGACCGTGCACCCTCAAGCGATGGCAGCTGGATCATCCGTCTGCCCCAGGAAGATATGTGTCAAGCAACGGCCACATCACCGCTACGCAAATATCAATCAGACGGCGGGCCCGGTATCGCTCAAATCATGGCGCTACTGCTCGGCTCGGACAATGCCGCACAAGACCGGAAAAACTTCTTCAAGACCCAGCTCATTTTTTGGCTACTTGCCGCCACAGATGGCCACGGCAAAAACTTCAGTATTACGCATCTGGCAAGGGGCCGCTACCACGCCACACCCATCTACGACGTACTGTCTGCCCATCCCGTCATAGGCAATGGGAAAAACAAAATCCCGCTGCAAAAAGCAAAACTCGCCATGGCGGTGCGGGGGAGCGCCAATCACTACCTGATCGAGAAAATCCAGCGGCAACACTGGCTAACCCAAGCCCAACAAGTCGGGCTTGGGGCAGCAGCGGCAGAACAATTGATTGAAGAAATCATCGAGTCAACGGATGCAGTGATTAACGAAGTGAGCAAACTGTTGCCTGACAATTTCCCGATGGACCTCGCGGAGGCGATTTTCGGTGGCATGAAAAAGCATTGCGCCAAGCTGGCAACCATCCATAATTGAGGGGGCTCATATTTTGAATCTGGCCGTCAGCCGTCTGGGCCAAAGCCTGAATTTAACCGTGATTGCCGAAGGTGTGGAAACGCAGGAACAACTGGCCATGCTAGAGAAATATGGCTATGATGGAATTCAGGGATATTTATCCAGCAAGCCGATACCTATTGAGACTCGCTTATATAACTGACAAAAACAAACGCTGTTCGTTCTGAGCCAGTTGAAGGCCGAATGGCAGACGCAGACCGGCTTCTTATGGTTCGACAGGCTCACCATGAACGGCAATGTGTGTGACAGTTACTTTTACGTTCCTCAATAATGAAAGCCTTGAGAAATTTATTACTGTTAAATTGTAAAAATTACACCAACTCCGTTTACTAAAATTTCAGCTCCACTGTCTTGTTTTACAGGTGAAAATTTTTACCTGGTATCAAACTGAATATTTTTGTATATGTTCGCTTTCCATCGCCATAGCCTCTCTGTTAGCAGCTTTACCTAAACACAATGTTCAAATACAAGATGTGACCAAATACTGTTCGGTTAGCCGTTTTTGTGTCACACTATCGCCATCGTCTATCTGGAGCAAGCCATGGCACGAACCAAAGCAGAACTGGGAGCAGGTGCGCGCTTAAGCGATTATCTGAGTGCCAGCTTGCTGGCCCGGGTCTATCCGCCAACGATGATCGGCGAGATCCTCGACGCACATGGTTGTAACAGCAAACGCATTCGCAGCCTGTCAGCCGTACCGGGTACTTATTTTTGCATGGCACTGAGTCTGTACCCGGAAGCAGCCTATGAACAGGTCTTTGCGGTCGTCGCCCAAGGGTTGTCATGGATGCAAGGGCACGACTCGAAGGTGACGATAGCCAAGTCCTCCATCAGTGAGATGCGCGGCAAGATTGGCTATGCGCCGCTACAGAGCTTGGTGGCGCGCGCCTGTCTGCCGCTTGCCGATAGAAAGCGGCATCCTGATGCTTTCTATGCCGGCTTGCGGCTGGTCGCAATAGACGGTAGCAATCTGGAGGTCGCCGACGAGCCGGACAACGTTCAAGCCTTTGGCTATCCCGGCAGCCGCGCCGGCCATGCGGGCTATCCGCAAGCCCAGTGCGCCATACTCGTCGAATGCGCCACTCACGCTATCATCGCCGCCAATCTGGGCGCTTATCGGGAAGCCGAGTGGGCGATTTGCAAGCCACTATTGTCCAGCCTGAACGCGGACATGCTTTGCCTGGCAGATCGCGGTTTTAACGGTTACAGCCACTGGGCGGCAGCACAGGCGACCGGCGCGCAACTGTTATGGCGCTGTTCGAACAATCGCCAGCTCCCGGTGGTCAAGGCGCTCAGCGATGGATCCTATCTCAGTGTGATTTATCCGAGTGGGACGAACTCTAAAAAACAGCGACAGGCTTCAACCGAGGGAATCACAGTACGTGTAATTGATTACGCATTGCCCAACATCAGTGAAGCGCAGCCCCGTTACCGCTTGCTTACCACGCTGCTTGATGAGAAAGCAGCCCCGGCCATTGAGTTGGCGGCGCGCTACCATGAGCGCTGGGAAGTGGAGGCCGTTTTTGATGAACTCAAGACACACTTGCCGCAAAAGCGCCGGGTATTGCGCAGCAAAAAATCCGACCTGGTGCGACAGGAGTTCTACGGCTGGGTGCTGGCGCATTATGCGGTGCGCTGGTTGATGCATCAGGCTTCAACAGATCACGGACAGCCAGGTCGAAGTCTGTCCTTCACCGCGAATGTACAGTTGATGCGCAGCGCTCAGCCCCAATCCGGGGCCTTTCCCCCCAGCACATCCAAGAAAGCGAAGGCGTTGGTTTAAGGCTCTACTTATTTGCCCGGCAAATTTGAAATGTGTCACGAGCAAAGGGTTGCATAACCCGCGTATGCTCAAGCATCGGCATTCGCCATATGGCCTGCATAATCGCTCGATTGCGCGTAATGTTCAAACAAATTTCTCGCCACAATTGCTTGCGCCGTTACCTGTGACGGAAAGAAAAGTTTATGCAAAAGTCATCTAACCGAACAGTATTGTGTCAGGTCATGTCTTTTGCCGTTCGAATGGTAACAAAAGACTAAACCTGACACCATGATCGGACATAAATTACTCGCACTTGAAGATCGTAGTCAGTTCATAGGGATTGTCTCCCGACTTCTCGCCCATCATCTGGCCAAACTTGGTGTATTCCACGGCAGCATCGACGATTTTGTTTCCAGATTTTATTTCACCCTTGCGATTCTCTTCCTGGGATACGATGACAGGAGTGATTTTACCTAGACGGTTGCAAGTCAGCTGCATGTCATTGTCAGCCATGGGTATCATACCCTGCTTGGTGTAACCCGTATTATATGCACGGAATTTGCCTTCGCCGAGTCCACTTACAGAGCCGTTAAGTGAAGGAGTGCTGGCGCAGCCAGAGAACATCAAAGCAAAAATTATTGTGATAGCAGTAATGGCACGTAATTTCATTAGTACACCTTATCTTGGTAAAAGTCGGTTATTTAGATGTGAGTTGGCTCACGATTTTTTAGTCGTCCAATCTGGACGGTTTGATGATACCAGATTTCGTTCAGACACAGGCTTGAGAAAAGGAATGTCAATGGCACATCGATTGGGTCGGATTCACTAAAAATCGATGGGGTGCGTCTCGGTTGATTGGCTGGTTATGTGCAATACTTTGATTGCGTATAATTATTGTCGGACGCATTGGCGTCGATGCCGGTGGTAGCAACCGAAACAGAAATTGAAATAGGCTCACGACCTCGCCGTGCCGTATCGCACTATCTGTGGGCGATGTTGCTGGCGCGTATTTACGAAACGCTGCCGCTGGATTGTCCGAATTGTCAGGTATGAAGGGGAAGGCCTTACATTTGACATTCACAGCAAAAAACTTAAGTTCATATTCTGTTTGTTTAGTACTTATCTGATTTTCTAATTATGTTGCTCTAGCAGCCTGTCGGACTGAGCGTTAAATTCGTCTTTAATCTTTTCCGATCCGTCGGACATTTTTGCGATGTTCCCATCATTTCCCATTTTTGATTGACTGAATCTGCAATATCCCAAGGGCATTACCCCGCCAGTACAA
>JANXWX010000187.1 GCA_025350915.1 Nitrosomonadales bacterium | reverse complement strand
CGCAGATAGCTTTCAATGGGTGTCTTGAGCAAGCCCATGCCGTAGTGAGGCGAGTAGCTATGGAAGTTGGTGTGAAAAGAGCTGGTGACCGGTAACTTAAGTTTACGTGCCGCAGCTACTGCTGACCATCCCAGCGGGCCTTCTGTGGCGACATGCACGATATCCGGGCGCTTGCCACTCCAAATTTTTAGCAAGCGGCTTTTCATCGGCAGCCCGAAGCGCAGCTCTTTATAGGCGGGCAGCTGTATCCCCTGGCATAACACTTCGTCCAGCCCATCGGGAGCCGGAATGCTGCTTTCACTTGCCTGGCGTGGCCGCACCAATTGTACTTCATGTCCGCGTTGCAGTAAGCCCTCAACGATGCGGCCAAGTGTCATGGCCACGCCGTTGACTTCAGGAGGAAATGTCTCGGTCACTACCGCAATCCTGAGACTGGAGGGTTGCGCAATGTAAGACTCAATAAGGATGTCATCTGGATTTATCATGGCCGCAAGCTTAACTTCCGGACATTACAAAATAATGAAGTTAATTTGACACTTTTACGACATCATCCATTTCAACTATTTTCAAGTAGCCCGTTGGGGGCGCGCATTCTTTGTTGCATCAGATAAATTGCAGCCATACCCAATGTCACGATCGCTGCAAAACACCATATCAGTGTATCGAGCGAGACTTCGGTTGATGTTGCTGCAGCATAGATAGCCAACATCACCAGCATTCCCGCGTTTTCGTTGAATCCCTGTACTGCGATGGAGCGGCCTGCCGTGAGTAAATTGCAGCCACGGTGTTGCAACAGCGCGTTCATCGGTACAACAAAGTAACCTGCCAGGGCTCCTACAGTGATTAATAATATCGATGCCAAAAGTACGGAATTAACCGCGAGCATGACGGGTATTAAAAGGCCGATGACGATACCCAGCGGCAGTAAACTTGCCGCTTCCGCAAGGGTGACAAAGCGACTGGCCATGATCGCTCCTGCGATGACACCGACAGCCGTGATGCCCTGCAGGTATGCAGCCTGCTCCAGTGGGAGACCCAAAAATTCATTGGCCCAGCGTAGTACAATTAATTGCAGCGTTGCGCCCACACCCCAGAGCAATGTTGTCACCAGCATGGACAGTCCACCCAGAGAGTCTCGCCAGAGCGTCAAATTCTCCTTATAAAATTGCTGGCACAATAATATGGGATGGATGGAATGACGCGGGTAACGTGCGCCACTGTCTGCAATGCTGAAACTCAGCAGTGTTGCGATGCCATTCAGCACGAGCAGGCTCAGCATTCCCACTGTCAGACTCGTCGTCATGTTGTCCATGTGCCATATTGTAAAAGGCACGCTGAGCTGATTCATCAGGGGGCTTACCAGCAAACCGCCCAATACTGTCCCCAGAATAACCGCACAGACCGTGGTGCCCTCAAAGAACCCGTTTGCCTTGACCAAATCATTTGCATGAAGCATTTCAGTAATGAGGCCGTATTTGGCCGGCGCATACATTGCCGCGCCCAAACCCGCAATTCCTATCGCTACAACGGGATCCAGTCCCACCAACATGAGGATGACTGCGCACACCTTGAGAAAATTGGCGATCAGCATGACACGGCCCTTGGGTACCGCGTCAGCCAAAGGGCCGACAAAAGGTGCGAGCAGCACGTAGAACATGATGAAGGAAAGTTTGAGGATGGGAATCATCCAGTCTGCAGCGGCCAGTTCAAATACACGTGCTATGGCAACAATCAGAAATGCATTGTCTGCCAGGGTTGAAAAGAACTGCACCGTGAGCAGAAAGTAAAAATTACGCGGCATAAATTGTTTTGGATTCGCTAAAAATAATTCTTACCATGGCAGTTTCCCTGCAAGGAAATCCGGCAGGCCCGTGGTAATGATGGTCAGCCAGGAATTAGCCACGGCTGGTATGGATGAGTGGCGGGGTGAACATGCGCTGAGCGGAACTGCGAAATTAATAATAGTAATAATGTGGGTGCATGCCAGTAGTTCATTCCGCTGCGAATAGAAGCCAAACTTTCACCATCAGTACTTAAATTATGAATATTTAAAAAATCTGACTATTTGTCAGGAATATGAAAGTGGAGCAGACGCTTTAACAGGTTTTTGCATGCCGATATATTTTCTGACCTCAATTTTTTCGATAAATGTAACCGCTGATTATGAAGTTTTGATGACGGCAGGATTAAAACATTTTCTGTCATATAACTGACATGAAGAATTTGTACAGTCGTAATAAACGCGTTTCGTCAATTTCAGGGCGGAATAATTTGTTCTTGGATTACATTTGATTTTAGTCAGGGATTTACTATAAAATTGCCATAGCCGGTACGGGATACGTCGGTCTTTCAATCGGAGTTTTACTTTCAAAAAGTGATGAGGTGGTTGCTCTCGATATCATTCCTGAAAAAATTGAGTTGCTGAACAACAGGGTGTCGCCCATTTGCGATGCCGAAATAGAAGGTCATTTCCAGAATAAATCACTTAACTTCCGCGCAACGCTCGATAAGCATGATGCTTACCGGGGTGCGGAGTATGTGGTGATTGCTACCCCCACCGATTATGACCCCGAGACCAATTATTTCAACACCAGTTCGGTGGAGACTGTTATCCGGGATGTGATGACCATCAACCCGCAAGCTGTGATGATTTTGAAATCCACTGTCCCGGTCGGATATACGGCAAAACTGAAGGAAAAATATAACTGCGATAACCTGATTTTCTCCCCAGAATTTCTGCGCGAAGGCAAGGCTCTGTACGACAACTTGTATCCATCGCGGATTGTGATAGGCGAATGTTCCGCCCGTGCCGAAACATTTGCCAGATTGCTACAGCAGGGGGCGGTTAAACAGGATATTGATTTGCTGTTTACCAACTCCACCGAGGCCGAGGCGATCAAGCTGTTTGCCAATACCTTCCTTGCCATGCGTGTTGCCTACTTCAACGAACTCGACACTTATGCTGCTACTCATGGGCTCGATACCAGGCACATCATTCAGGGTGTCTGTCTCGATCCGCGTATTGGCAATCACTACAACAATCCCTCGTTTGGCTATGGCGGCTACTGTTTGCCAAAAGATACAAAACAACTGCTGGCCAATTACCAGGATGTGCCACAAAATTTGATGCAAGCTATCGTTGATGCGAACACCACGCGCAAGGATTTCATTGCCGCAAGTGTATATAGCCGCAAACCAAATATAGTCGGTATCTATCGACTGATCATGAAAAGTGGTTCGGATAATTTCCGCTCTTCTTCCATACAGGGTGTAATGAAACGCATCAAGGCAAAAGGTATAGAGGTGGTGGTTTATGAGCCTGAAATGAAGGAGGAGAGATTTTACAACTCACGGGTGATAAACGATCTGGAGCAATTCAAACGTATGTCTGATGTCATTGTCGCCAATCGCATCACGGCTGACATTGGCGATGTGAAAGAGAAAGTTTATACCCGTGATTTATTTGGCAGTGATTAATTCTGGAGGCTCTAATGACATTGGATGTACATACGTGGTGGATTTTGATCGGTATCGTCGCCGTGCTGAATATTATTGGCTGGTTTGTTTCTACGGCGATATTATCGAGGTGCCATGAGAATTTTTTTCATTCATCACAACATCTGCATAGACGCTGGATGATGTGGTTGTCTGCTGTTTATGTGGCCGGGTGTGCCTTCCGATCCTTTTTGCCGCGGATCGATCTGGAGCGGATTTGCCTCGTGCAGTCACCACTTTCAAACATGATGCTGGGGCGCAGTGTTGCTACCGTGGCCGAGCTGTGTTTTATGGCCCAGTGTGCCTTCCTGTTGCATCATGCCGGCAGCGGAACTGAAAACAATGTTGTCAAAGCGATTTCCTGGACGCTGGTGCCGATAATTGTGGTGGCCGAAATTTCGTCCTGGTATGCAATATTGTCGACAAATTACTTCGGACATTTTGT
>JANXWX010000145.1 GCA_025350915.1 Nitrosomonadales bacterium | reverse complement strand
ATTTGCGGCAGGGTCTGGTTGATCGCATTGATCGACACATTTCCCTGAATGCCCGAACTGATGTCCAGGTTGATTTTTGCATCACGCGCCAAGGCAAACAAAATTTCCTGTGCGGGTACGTTGCTTACAACCACACTGTATGTTTCTACTTTGGCGACAGGCTTTGGCGGGGGCAGCGGAATTGCGCGTTTATTTGCCTGCGGAATATCCACGTTGCTGTTGGCTTGTGCTGCGGCAACTGGTTGAATATGCTTGTCCGACGGCGAGATGGGACTGGTGCCACATGAGGCGAGCAGTATGCAAGTCAGATAAAGCGGTGTGTGACGAAATTTCATTCTTACTCCCAAGTACCAAGTCTGTATATCAGCAAGTTATTTTAGAATACCGAAGTCGCGGACATGGTATCCACTATTGTATATTTGATCAATGGCTTAAGTCGCCGGCGAATTGTCGATCAGGTAAATCGTTGGCGCAAAAGCATCCTGAAAACGTTGCGGAAGCTGGCGTATACCAATACGTGCTTTTTCGCTATTGGCATAGATTCCGTAGAGTACGCGATAACCATTGCGCCCATTGATTTTGATGGGCAATACGTAAATATTTTTTAATACGCCCTGACCATCGGCACGTTTGAGAAAAGATTCTATACGTGCCGGTTTGACATGATCAGTATAGTAAAGCTGGATGCTGGCACTTCCCGCCGGGCTTTGCGGGAACTTGGTTCTGGCTGCTGCGAGGCGCTGCTCAAGCAGCGATTCCTGCGCCGCAGCAGTTGCTGCTACAGCAGGCACTGCTGAATTTTCACTTTTCGTCGACTGGGTAATCTGTGGTTTTGCCGCCACGGGGGCACCTTCGGCGACTGGCGCAGTTGCATTGTTAGGGGTGCTGTGCAGGGTTGGCGTCATGAGAAGTTTGGCTTCACGGCCATCGTTAACATCTTGCTGTTCTCTTGTTGGAGAGGTGGTCGTAGCGATTTCACTCGTCGTGGGCAATGCTGTGGTGGAGATAGTATTTTGCGATCCGGGGGCGTTGACTGTTGTCGCCGGATTAAATTGCTGGGCATGCATGCCGCCCAATAACCACGCTACACCAGCAATGATGATTGCTGCAGCAAGCGTAACGGAGGACGCCATGATCGTTTTTTTGTTTTTCCACCATGCCGGAGAAAGTTCACCCAGTTCAGTATCGCGTATTGCCGCCTGCACATGGGAAACTTCGACGCCATGGGTGTTTGCAATGAAAGAGGCCAGCAAGGATTTGTCGGCGAGTATATTGACGCGGCGCATGAGCCCTTGCGAAGCTTTGCCTATCAGCGCTGCCGCCTGAACGGAAAAAGGGCTGGGGCCGCGATAGCCCGCTGTGCGCATGCGGAACAGCAGGTAGGATTCAATAATATTTTGCGATAGCGGCAACATGGAAAAGTGATGAAGAATGCGATCCTTCAGTTGACGCATATTGGGCTGGCTTAATTTTTCATTGAGTTCGGGTTGCCCGACCAGCACGATATGCAACAGTTTATGATTGCCGATTTGCAGGTTGTATAACAGGCGCAATTCTTCCATCGTCTCCAAAGGCATGGCGTGTGCTTCATCTACCAGTATCACGACACGTTTGCCCTGGGCGAGTTTTAACTCGAGATGATTTTGCAGCGTTTTCAAAATGATGTTGACGCGCTGGCCTTCCAGATTGAGACTTAGTCCATCGGCGATCGCATAAAGCATTTCTTCGCGGGAAAGGCTGGGGTTAGCCAGATAAACTGCTTCAATCTTTTCAGGAAAACGTTCCAGCAACATCCGGCACAACATTGTTTTACCGCTGCCAACTTCTCCGGTAACTTTGATGATGCCCTCGCTTTCGGAGATGGCATACAACAACGCGTCGAGAATTTCTGCCCGGTTTGCTCCCGGAAAAAAGAAATCGGTAACGGGTGTAATTTTAAATGGCGGCTCTTTTAATCCGAAGTGTTCTAGGTACATGAAAATTTCCTGGAATAATGATCCCTGAACAAGGCGGTTAAAAAATATGAAATTTGTTTAAAAATAAAAGCGGTCAATTGTTGTTCTCGCTAATTGCGCTAGGTTTAAGATTCTTTTGAATTATTTCCATGCGACTATATAACGTTGTACGGTTTATGCCTAGCAGTTTTGCGGCTTCACTGATGTTGTTATGGGTCAACTCCAATGCTGCATCAATGTAATATTTGGTCTGCTCCTGTATGTAAGTATCCAGGTTGAAGTTGGTCGCTTGCTGTAATTCCATGCGTGCCAGTGCGATTGGATCTGCATCTGCCTCATGTGTCAGGCTTTGCGGCAGATCCAGCTCGGCGCTCAATTGTTCGGTATTGACGATTAAACCCGGATACTTGGTGGTTAACCGAATTATGATGTTGCGTAATTCACGGGTATTGCCCGGAAAGGGGTAGGCTTCCCACATCTGTTCAGCGGCGGGGTCGAATTCAAATTTTTCCCGGCTGATTTGATCGGCGTAAAAGTCACGAAAGTGATTTAGCAGTAACAGTTTGTCCTTGCCCAGCGCGCGCAATGGCGGAACGTGTATCGTGAAAACACTCAAACGATGATACAAGTCGGTGCGAAAATTACCGCTGCGGATTTCATGACGCAGATCCCTGTTTGTCGCAGCGATGATACGGGCGCGACTCTTGCGGGGCGTGGTCTCGCCTACGCGTTGATAATCGCCGTTTTCCAGCACACGCAGTAAATTTGACTGGAGATCCAGCGGTAACTCGCCAATCTCGTCAAGGAACAGGATGCCATCGGCAGCGTCTTCAAAATATCCGCTTTGTGCCTGGCTCGCGCCGGTGAATGAACCCTTGGCGTGGCCAAACAGGGTGGAGGCGAGCAAATTGGAAGGGATGGCAGCGCAATTAAATGCCAGGAAAGGTGTTTTGGCGTTTTTCTTGAGTCGTTGTATTGCTGACGCCACAAGCTCTTTGCCACTGCCCGACTCGCCCTCGATCAATACTGGAAACGGTGTGGGTGCATAAAGCGCAATCTGGCTGCGCATTGCCTGGATCGGCGGACTTTGGCCAATAATGCCAAGCAGGTCAGGATCAGTTAAATGTTGCTCTTTGGCCTGAACCAGCAAAGCGCCCTGTAGTTGGGCATTTATTTTATCCGGTGAGCAGGGTTTTGCGATGAAGTCTGCCGCACCCAGGGTGCGGGCATGTCTGGCGTTGCTGGTTTCGTCTTGTCCGGACAAGACGATTATTTTAATCTCCGGAGAATGTGCCAGTAACTCTGCGATCAGGTGAAAACCTTCGGTTGGTCGGTGTGGTGTGGGTGGCAAACCCAGGTCTATCAAGGCGAGCTGTGGTGGCGTTTGCATTTCACGCAGGATTTGTATTGCCTGTTTGCGGTTTTCAGCAAGATACACGTGAAAGCTGCTTGCCAAAGCCAGGCGCAGGGAATCACGAATGAGCGGGTCATCATCAACGATCAGCAGGGTGGGTAAGGGTTTGAGGGGGGGCAAATTGGTTGGCGGGTTAAAATTGCTGAGATTGCCCTAAGAATAGCCGGCATTTGCAACAATCTCAAGTGAGGAAAGTCCCGATTTGCACAAATAAGCTAGTAGTACCCTTTAAAGCAGCTTGAAACTTAGCCATGGCTGCATTCCAGTATTAGGGGTTTAAAGTTGTGATTGAGGATTGTGTAGTTTAGAATGCGACTCTCGAAACCAAGCGGGTTTAACTCTAGTGACTTCTTCGCAAGCGTTGGTCGAAATACGCGACGTCAATTTCTCCTATGACAGTCGCCCCATCCTGAAAGGTATCAATATGACCTTGCCAAAAGGCAAAGTCATCGCGGTTATGGGTGGGAGTGGTTGTGGTAAAACGACGTTATTTCGTATTATCGGCGGCGCGCTCAAACCGACGAAAGGCCATGTGAAAATCGATGGTCAGGTAATACACGATCTGAGTCAGCAAGGGTTGTACGAAATGCGCCGCAAGATGGGGGTGCTGTTTCAGTTTGGTGCATTGTTTACCGATATGTCAGTGTTCGACAACGTGGCGTTCCAGATGCGCGAACACACCGATTTGCCGGAAGAAATTATTCACGATCTGGTGATGATGAAGCTGAATGCGGTAGGGTTGCGCGCAACCCATGGGCTGATGCCGGCTGAGCTTTCCGGCGGTATGGCACGGCGCGTTGCCCTTGCGCGTACGGTGGCTTTGGATCCGATGCTGATTTTGTATGATGAGCCTTTTGCCGGGCTGGATCCGATTTCATTGTCCGTAGTGGGTAACCTGATCCGCAAGCTGAATGATGCATTGGGCGCGACTTCAGTGATCGTGACCCATGACGTGCAGGAATCGATGAAGATAGTTGACTACAATTACTTCATCGATAGCGGTGTGATCGTCGCCGAGGGGACGCCGGACGAGATTCGAGCATCCCAAATGCCGTATGTGCGCCAGTTTGTAAATGGGGAGATAGATGGGCCGGTCCCTTTCCACTATCCGGGTGGTAATTATAAGAATGACTTAGGAGTGAGTGCCTGATGCCAGTCGTAAAAAGTATCAAAGCAATCGGACACCGCACGATTGATGTGGTTTGGCGTATCGGTTATGCGAGCCGATTTTTTGCGCTGACCCTGTATTATTCCGGGGCCAGTTTTCGCCGCTTTCATCTGACAATAAAGGAAATGTTTGCCAGCGGTGTGATGTCGCTCATCATTATTCTGGTGGCAGGCATGTTTGTCGGGATGGTGCTGGGTTTGCAGGGTTATGAGACACTGAAGCGTTATGGTTCGGAATCTGCACTGGGCTCTTTGGTTGCATTGAGCCTGGTACGCGAGCTGGGCCCGGTGCTGGCGGCATTGCTGTTTGCCAGTCGTGCGGGCTCGGCAATGACCGCCGAGATAGGCTTGATGAAAGCGACTGAGCAAATCGCCGCAATGGAAATGATGGCGGTAAATCCAATTGCACGCGTAATCGGTCCCCGCTTCTGGGCAGGTCTGATATCAATGCCGCTGTTGTCCGCATTGTTTTCCGCGATGGGTGTGTTTGGTGGGTATGTTGTCGGTGTCGTGGTGATCGGTGTGGACGAGGGTTCGTTCTGGTCGCAGATGCAGAGCTCGGTTGATTTTCAGCATGACGTGCTGAATGGCGTGATCAAGAGCTTTGTCTTTGGTGTGGCCGTCACTGCTATAGCGCTGTTTGAGGGCTTCGATGCGCCACCCACAGCCGAAGGTGTTTCGGGCGCGACTACAAGGACCGTGGTTGAATCATCGCTGGCAATTTTGATTTTGGATTTTATTTTGACCGCATTTATGTTTCGAGGGGATTAGTATGGAACGCACGGCACTGGATCTATGGGTAGGCGCATTTGTAGTGGCGGGTATTGGTGCACTGGTTGTGCTTGCGCTTAAAGTAGGGAACCTGAGCACTTATAATGTATCTGATACCTATCTGTTGAATGCATATTTCACCAATGTGGGCGGGCTTAAACCTACCGCATCGGTGCGCAGCGCCGGCGTGCTGGTGGGACGCGTTACCGAAATCAGGCTGGATACCGATCGTTATGAAGCCAAGGTAACCATGAGCATCGATAAGCGTTACCAGTTTCCAAAGGATACTTTTGCAAATATACAGACCGCCGGCTTGCTGGGTGAAAATTTCATCGGCTTGTTGCCGGGTGGTGAGGATCAAATGTTGAAAAGTGGTGAGGTCTTTAAAAAGACTCAATCAGCCATGGTTCTTGAGGACTTGATAGGCCAGTTCATTTATGGCAAAGCCGATAATAAAGCCAAGTAGTCCCGCGTATTTAATTGTATGAGGATGTTATGAAAATATTTCCGCTGATTTTTTCACTGTCACTGTTAAGTGTGTCCCTTGCTGCTCAAGCAGAGATAGTGCCGCCTGATGAATTGATCAAGGCGACTGTAAGTGAAGTACTGGAAGTCATTAACAAGGAAAAGCTTGCAAAAGAGACTGACAATAAAAAACTTCTTGAATTTATTGATGCGAAAGTGTTGCCGCATTTTAATTTTGAGCATATGACCAAGCTTGCGGTTGCCAGGTCCTGGCGTACAGCAACACCGGAGCAGAAAGCGGCCCTGATCGTTGAGTTTCGCACGATGCTGGTACGCACTTATTCAAAGGCATTCACCCTGTACAAGGATATCAAGGTTGATATCAAGCCACTGACCGTTCCGGCAAATGCCGACGAGGTAACCGTGAAAACAGTCATGCTCAGAAAGGGTGCGCCGCCTGTTCCGGTGGACTATGAGATGGAAAAAATGCCGACGGGCTGGAAAGCATTTGATGTTACTGTGGAAGGAATTAGTCTGGTGGCAACCCACCGTGGTTCATTTGCCGAAAAAGTTCAGCAATCGGGTATTGATGGATTGATAAAGTCTTTGGTTGACTTGAACACAACTGCAGAAAATGACGCAGTGAAGAAGGCGGATGCCAAGTGATAACACGAAGCGATGGACATATGAGCGTTTCCGGCTCTATAACGATGGTAAATGCTAACGCACTTTTCGCAGAGGGTTTGAAATCACCGCCGAACAGCAAGTTGATTGTTGATATGTCGCAGCTTGAAAAGGTGGATTCTGCAGCCGTAAGCCTGATGCTAGTCTGGTTGCGTGAAGCCCAGCAAAATAATATCAGTTTAAGTTTTACCAATGTACCCGACAATCTGTCGAGTTTGTCCAAGTTGTATGGTGTGGCCGATTTGTTGTCGCCCAGTACGGCTGCATAATTTTTTTACCTGAGCAGATAAATTAATATGGTTACTCCTGAAAGCATACAAAAAGATATTGATAAAGGCATGCGCACGAGCCACTTGACCGTGATTGGCGATGGCCAGCATTTTGAAGCCGTGATAGTCAGTGATGAATTTTCCGGGCTAAGCCGTATACAGCGGCAGCAGCGCGTAAACAAAACATTGGGCGAGCGGATGACAGGTGAGATTCATGCACTGTCGATGAAAACATTTACGCCTCAAGAATGGCAAGAAAAACAATAAGCGATGCAAAAATTAGCAATTCAAGGCGGCACACCGCTGCATGGGGAAGTATTTATATCCGGCGCGAAAAATGCGGCACTGCCGATTATGTGCGCAAGTTTGCTCAGTGCCGAGCCTCTGCAACTAAATAATATTCCGGATTTGCATGATGTGTCCACCATGCGCAAGTTATTGCAGCAGATGGGGGTGGCCATTGATTTGCAGGGCGAATTGATGACCCTGCACGGTGCCGGTGTCAATAAACTGGAAGCACCCTATGATATGGTGAAAACCATGCGTGCTTCTGTACTGGTATTGGGGCCGCTGGTCGCACGTTTTGGGGAGGCGCGCGTTTCGCTACCCGGTGGCTGTGCCATCGGTTCGCGACCGGTTGATCTGCATATCAAGGGCTTGCAGGCAATGGGCGCGCAAATTAGCATCGAGCATGGCTATATTCATGCTCAGGCTAAGCGGCTCAAGGGAGCACGAATCTTCTTTGATATTGTCAGCGTGACCGGTACGGAAAACCTGATGATGGCCGCTACTTTGGCTGAGGGAGTGACCGTACTGGAAAATGCTGCACGAGAACCTGAAGTGGTCGATCTGGCCAACTGCCTGATCTCTATGGGCGCAAATATTTCCGGTGCAGGAACGGATATGATCAGCATAACCGGTGTTGAAAAACTGCATGGCGCTGAACATCGGATTTTGCCTGACCGTATTGAAAGTGGAACATTCCTGGTGGCGGCAGCGGCAACAGGTGGCAGTATCACGTTGCGCAATACCAGCGCAGATATTCTGGATACAGTAATCGAAAAACTGGGTGAGGCAGGAGCCAAACTCAGGGTTGAGGCCGATACAATTCACCTCGAAATGCATAAGCGTCCGCAGGCAGTTAACTTGCGAACAGCACCCTATCCGGCATTCCCCACCGACATGCAAGCGCAATTCATGGCGCTAAATGCCATAGCGGAAGGCAGCGCCATGATGGTTGAAACCATATTTGAAAATCGATTTATGCATGTGCAGGAATTGCGCCGCCTGGGTGCGCAAATCGATGTCGAAGGTAATACTGCCGTAGTGCGCGGCATGCCCCGGCTTGAAGGAGCGGCGGTAATGGCGACAGATTTACGTGCATCCGCCAGCCTCGTGATAGCGGGTCTGGTTGCTCAGGGTGAAACGGTGATTGACCGTATTTATCATCTGGATCGCGGTTATGCACATATCGAAGCGAAGCTGTCGCAGTTGGGCGCCAGTATCAGAAGATTAAAATAATGTATTTAATAAGTGTGTTTGTATACTGCGTAAATTGTTGTATGCGAAATACGTTTCACAGGAAAGAATAATTCATGATTACCATCGCCTTATCGAAAGGGCGCATTTTTGAGGAAACCCTGCCACTGTTGCAAGCGGCAGGCGTTACTCCACTGGAGGCACCGGAGTCATCGCGCAAATTAATTTTGCCGACCAATCGGAAAGATGTGCAGCTTATCATTGTGCGCGCCTCCGATGTGCCCACTTATGTACAGTATGGGGCTGCAGATCTGGGTGTGGCGGGTAAAGACGTGCTGAATGAACATGGCGGCATTGGCTTGTACCAGCCTCTTGATTTAAATATAGCCCGCTGCCGCATGATGGTGGCTGTGCGAGAAGGTTTTGACTACGAGGCAGCTGTATGTCAGGGCGCGCGTTTGCGCGTGGCGACAAAATATTTAAACGCTGCGCGCGAGCACTTTGCCAGCAAGGGGGTGCATGTAGACCTGATCAAGTTGTATGGCTCGATGGAACTTGCGCCGTTGGTGGGCTTGTCCGATGCGATTGTCGATCTCGTGAGTAGTGGCGGTACATTGAAGGCTAATAATTTAATCGCTGTAGAAGAAATTTCCCGGATATCTTCGCGCCTGGTGGTGAATCAGGCGTCATTAAAACTCAAGCGTGCAATCATTCAGCCTATGCTGGATGCGTTCGCACAGGCCATAAAATAACCGACAATGACGTTATGAAAATCAGAAGATTCTCCTCACAACAGGCTGATTTTGATGCGCGACTTAATGAGTTGCTCGCGTTTGAAACAACCCAGGATGAAAAACTGGAAGCGACAGTGGCGGCTATCCTGGCGGATGTACGCAAGCGAGGGGATGCCGCGTTGCTGGAGTATACCCAGCGTTTTGACCGATTGTCAGTAAATAATGCTGCTGATCTGGAGTTAAGCAAAGCCTCCCTGCGCGCTGCGTACGAGGGCTTGCCGGTGGCGCAGCGCACTGCGCTGGAGCAGGCAGCGCGGCGGGTGACGAGTTATCACGAAAAACAGGTGCAAACGTCCTGGAGTTATACAGATGAAGACGGCACCTTGTTGGGGCAACAGGTTACTCCGCTTGATCGTGTAGGGCTGTACGTGCCGGGTGGTAAAGCAGCCTATCCATCTTCAGTACTGATGAATGCCTTGCCGGCGAAGGTTGCAGGTGTCGGTGAATTGATCATGGTGGTACCCACGCCGGATGGTGTGCAAAATGCGCTGGTGTTGGCGGCGGCCTATCTGGCGGGGGTGGATAGAGTGTTTACCATCGGTGGCGCGCAGGCGGTTGCGGCTTTGGCTTATGGTACGGCAACCATCCCGCGTGTTGATAAAGTTGTCGGGCCGGGAAATGCCTATGTAGCCTCTGCCAAGCGGCGGGTATTCGGTGTCGTGGGCATCGATATGGTGGCAGGACCTTCTGAAATCCTTGTTATCTGTGATGGCAAGACCAATCCAGACTGGATCGCAATGGATCTGTTTTCCCAGGCTGAGCATGACGAATTGGCACAGGCAATTTTATTGACGCCTGACGCTGCCTATGCAGATGCGGTGATGGCCAGCGCCAACCGGCTGCTGGAGCAGATGCCGCGTAAAGACATTATCAGGGCCGCGCTGGAAGGGCGCGGCGCACTGATTACGGTAAAGGATATGGATGAGGCATGTGCCATCAGTAACCGCATTGCACCGGAGCATCTCGAGCTTTCGGTTGACGATCCGCAGCAATGGTTACCAAGGCTTAAGCACGCAGGGGCAATTTTCATGGGTCGTTATACGTCCGAGTCTCTGGGCGATTATTGTGCCGGCCCCAATCATGTGCTGCCAACGTCTGGTACGGCACGTTTCTCCTCCCCGCTGGGAGTATATGACTTCCAGAAGCGCAGCAGTCTGATCCAGGTGTCGCCCCAGGGTGCAGTAAAACTGGGTGAAATTGCCGCTACCCTGGCCTTTGGCGAGGGCTTGCACGCGCACGCGCAATCCGCTATCTACAGAAAGTCTTAAATCCCCTTTGACAAGTTTGGGTTTAACACGGATAATAACGAGTTCATTTGGAGGGGTTCCCGAGCGGTCAAAGGGATCAGACTGTAAATCTGACGGCTCTGCCTTCGAAGGTTCGAATCCTTCCCCCTCCACCAAAATATCAGTTTTTGCATTTAAGTTTACAGTTTATTAGTTGTTAGTTAATTTTATTAGCTGGCAATTTGTTTGGGCTGGGTGTTGCAATAGTGTTGATTGTTGGCACCGTTTAAGCGGCAAAATGTGCGGGTGTAGCTCAATGGTAGAGCAGAAGTTTTCCAAACTTACGACGAGGGTTCGATCCCCTTCTCCCGCTCCAGTTTGTATAAGGCCCAAATGGCTCAGTGGTAGAGCACTCCCTTGGTAAGGGAGAGGTCGCGGGTCCGATTCCCGCTTTGGGCACCATTTATTTTTGTAATTTATTGTTAATTTGTTGTTGGTGAGGAAAAATCATGGCAAAACTAAAATTTGAACGTACGAAACCGCACGTAAACGTAGGCACGATTGGTCACGTAGACCACGGCAAGACCACGCTGACAGCAGCGATCGCCACCGTATTATCGAAGAAATTTGGCGGCGAAGCCAAAGCTTAC
>JANXWX010000128.1 GCA_025350915.1 Nitrosomonadales bacterium | reverse complement strand
GTGGGCGGGTTATGGATTCGTCGCGCCCTTACCAGCAAACTGATAGGCGAGCTTGGCAAGGCCTCTTTAAAAATCAAAACTTATCGCGCTACGCTGGGTTTGCTAAATAAACTGACGCAACGCGAATATGACATTGCAATTCGCGTTGGCAATGGGGAATGCAACAAAGGGATCGCCCAGGCTTGCGGCATAACTGAACGCACAGTAAAAGCGCATTTGACTGAAATATTTCAGAAGCTAGGCGTTTCAGATCGTCTAAATCTGGCACTGGTTCTTGCAGCTGATAACAGAATTTCCTGTGCAAATTCAGATGATGAATTTAAAGATGGAACTCGAATAAATGATCACCGATCAGGTGTAAGAAAAAATAGCAGTATTTTTAAACTCAGAGCACAAATGTAGATTCAATATTTTTAGCTGACAATGCGTAATTTTAAGTACTTTAATTTTTAGATAGATCAAAGGATTGACATGGCTGCGGCAAATATGACGAACTACTCTATTGATATCGCTGATCAGAGTTTGGCTTTTGCCAAAATGAAAACGATAGAAAAAAAGTCAAATTCGAAAAAGGAGCGTCGCAACATGTCAGCTCAGATTCTGATGATTCAGGAAAGTGAGCGTCAGCGTATCGCCAAGGATCTGCATGATGGACTTGGTCAGTCGTTAACTTTGATCAGGCTTGGACTGGAAGAGTGCGCATCCTTGCTGGATGGAAACGCTTCAAGTTTTGCACGGGAATCTCTCGAACGGCAACGTCAAAAGGTACAGGCTGCGTTTAGTGAGCTGCGCCAGATTGCAATGGATTTGCGTCCATCAATGATTGATGACCTTGGCATTATCGCAACGATGTCGTGGTTCTTCAGAGATTTTGGTAATACCTGCAAACAAATTGAAATTGATAAAAATATATCGGTTATAGAGAGCAGGATACCCGCAAATATCAAAATTACCATCTATCGAATTTTGCAGGAATCTTTTAGCAATATCGTCAAACACGCCGGTGCCAATCTCATAAAAGTAAATCTGACAGAAGAGAATAATATTTTATCTCTCACTATTACAGATAACGGAAATGGTTTTAAAACGGCGGGAAATGCAAAAAGTAATTTGCTATCAAGTGGATTCGGATTGATCAGTATGAATGAGCGCGCGAAGATGTCGGGTGGATCATGCGTGATAGATTCGGAGATTGGCAAAGGTACTAAAGTTAATGTTTCATGGCCATCTAATTTGTTATAGAACATTGGTTATTCAAGTTTCAGTGGTGCTTCAGCTGCAAAATTAACAGCAATTAATTAAGAGAGTTTGAAGTGGTGTTTCATGGTGAATTTTTACCATTGAGTGCAATTTAACACGCCATAGCCCCTACACGGAACTGTGTACTAATGGACTAATTACTTTGTAGATAAAGCTACATCAAATATGATCGAAGTAGTTGCAATAGAAAAAGAGCACAGATTTTCAGACAAGGTTTCCATTTTTAAGACGCAATTTACTTGGTTTTTCATACAAATATAAATGGTTTGCTGTATATAAAAATAATATTAACACTGTATAAAAACATACAGTTTTTCGCCCGCATACACTTGTAATTTATTTAGGATAATCAGTCATAACATGAAAATTCACTGTAAAAATATGAGGATAAAAGAGTTTAACCGTATAAATTGGGTTGGTTCAAACCAGTCTAGTGTGAATGCTTTACAGGGAGTACAGGGTTTTACTCTGCTTGAGCTCTTGGTCGTAATGGTAATCATCGGACTGCTTGCGGGATATGTAGGGCCAAAATATTTCTCTCAAATTGGCAAGTCGGAAATAAAACTGGCAAAGGCTCAAATCGATTCCCTGGAAAAATCGCTGGATCAATACCGACTGGATACCGGACATTATCCTTCATCAGAAGATGGACTGGCTGCATTGGTGACGAGGCCAGCAAGCGAATCAAAATGGGATGGCCCCTATCTGAAAAAGAGTGTGCCATTGGATCCATGGGGTAATGCCTATGTATACAAAATCCCGGGAGAACACGGCGAATTTGATTTGCTGTCATATGGAAAAGACGGTCAGATGGGCGGCGAAGGGGAGGCGGCCGATGTTACCAACTGGTAAAAGACCAACTTTGACTAGCAAAATTAGATTCCAAAATTTTGACAGGAATTGCCATGCGTTTTGAAGTAAAAGCGCTGCGTGGCAATGAAGGAATGATTGCGTTGATGCTGGATGCTATTGACGTTGCCGACGCTACTGCCCAGGCAGTAGCCCAGAACTATACTGTTATATCGATCAAGGCAAAACGTTCAATGCTTGTTTTGAAAAAATCGAGTAACTACAAATTCCCTTTGGTGCTATTTAGTCAGGAGTTGCTTGCGCTGTTGGATGCTGGATTGGCGTTGGTAGAAGCACTCGAAACATTGGCTGAAAAGGAGCTCAGGCCAGAGATTAAAAAAACACTCAAGCAAATTGTTGATCACCTGTACGAAGGTCATCCACTGTCTTATGGATTACAACATTCCGATTTTAATTTTCCGCCGTTATATGTGGCTGCTGTGCGCGCAAGCGAAAAAACGGGTGCGTTATCTGAAGCACTGTCACGCTATGTAACCTATCAGTCGCAAATGGATGGGATACGTCAAAAAGTAGTCAGTGCGTCAATTTATCCGGCATTACTCGCCGGTGTCGGCGGCTTGGTCATGATATTTTTGATGTTGTATGTTGTTCCACGCTTCAGTCATATCTATGCGGACATAGGTGGTGATCTGCCGTTTATGTCGAGAATGCTGATAGGTTGGGGGCAATTGATCAGCGATCACAGTGATCAGCTGATGATTGTTATCGTATTGGTAACAGGTTCACTGGCGTTTTTATTTACCAGGCCTTCATTCAAACAATGGCTCACGCTGGCTATATGGCGCCTCCCCACAATTGGCCCGCGTCTACACCTTTACCAACTGGCTCGTTTCTATCGTTCTCTGGGCATGCTATTACGTGGAGGGATGCCGGTGGTTACAGCGCTGCAAATGGTTGCAGATTTATTGCAAATATCTTTACGCGATCAACTTGACATGGCTGCAGAAAGTATCCGAGAGGGTATGTCAATTTCACTTTCCATGGAACAAAACGGGCTGACCACCCCCATTGCGCTACGTATGCTGCGGGTAGGTGAGAGAACCGGAAAAATGGGCGAAATGATGGAGCGGATAGCAAGTTTTTATGAAGAAGAAATGGCGCGTTGGGTAGAACGGTTTACCAAACTTTTCGAACCATTGCTGATGGTTTTTATCGGGTTGATGATAGGTGGCATTGTTGTACTAATGTATTTCCCTATCTTTGAACTGGCAGGGAGTATTCAATGAATTTTTCCGAAATGATTGCGCCCGCAGCGCCTGTTGTGTTCACAACTGAACAAGTACGAGAAGCACGTGCTTCTTCGATTCGCTTGAAACGTCGCCTGATTGAGGTGCTCGAAGAAGAGGCAGGGCTGGACCCCAGTGCATTCACACAAGCGCTCGCCGCCACATTGCAATATCAAATGCTGGAAATGAGTGAGCTGCATCAAATGACACCTGCGTTCGAAGTATTGCCCTATGCTGAAGCGGTTTCTTACCAATGTATTGCGTTGCGTGACCAGGATAGGCGGCTGTTTATGGTAATCAGTGATCCGTTTGACATGCGCATTCAAGGTTGGGCGGAGCTTAGGATAACTGAAGCTTTTACCTGGAGCTTGACCCATCGCAACGATGTAACTGCATACTTGTCACGCCACGAAGAAACATTAAAAGCGATGGACAATCTTGTGGCGGTGGAAGATATGCCGGTATCAGCGAAGTCAGCGGGTGATGAGCTGTCCTTCAAGACGATTAGTGAAGATACCAGCCCGGTTGTAAAACTGGTTAATTCAACCGTATATGACGCGTTAAAAATTGGCGCAAGTGATATACATCTGGAGACGGGTCCCACTGGCTTGCATATCAAGTATCGTATCGATGGGGTGCTCACCAGCGTAAGTTCTGTAACCGGACTGACGTTGGCCGAACAAGTGATATCACGTATCAAAGTTATGTCCGAGCTCGATATCGCGGAGCGTAGGGTACCGCAGGATGGCCGCTTTAAAGTGACGGTACGTGGGCATGAAGTTGACTTCCGTGTTTCCATTATGCCTAGCATCTTCGGAGAAGATGCGGTATTGCGTATTCTGGATAAACAAACCCTGACTGATCAGCTTAAGGGGTTGAGTCTTGCCTATCTTGGTTTCGATACAGAATCGATTTTGGTGGTGCGTCGTTTGGCCAGCGTACCCTATGGCATGTTTCTGGTAACAGGACCGACCGGTAGCGGCAAAACGACAACGTTGTATGCGGCCATTTCGGAAATCAACAATGGTCACGACAAAATTATTACCATCGAAGATCCGGTTGAATATCAATTGCCAGGTGTCGTACAAATCCCTGTCAATGAGAAAAAAGGTCTGACATTCGAGCGCGGGCTACGCTCTATCTTGCGCCATGATCCCGACAAAATAATGGTAGGTGAAATTCGCGATCCCGAAACAGCACAAATCGCGGTGCAGTCTGCTTTGACTGGACACCTTGTGTTCACTACGGTGCATGCCAACAACGTCTTTGACGTGCTGGGTCGCTTCACGCATATGGGCGTAGATCCTTACAGTTTTGTTTCTGCGCTCAACGGAGTTATGGCGCAGCGACTGGTGCGCGTAAATTGTCCGCACTGTTCAATAGACTATACACCAGACGAACAACTACTTGCTGATTCGGGAATTAAGCGGCACGTAGCAGATGCGATGACTTTTCGCAGTGGTCAGGGTTGTGGTCAATGTCGTGGCACCGGCTACAAGGGCCGCAAAGCGATTGGTGAAATACTTGTAATGACCGACCAAACACGTGAATTAATTATTTCCCGCACCCCGACCCGACTCATACGCGAAGAAGCGCAACGCAATGGAACACGCTTTTTGCGTGAGATCGCGGTTGACATGGTTAGACGCGGTGAAACAACACTACAGGAGATCAACCGTGTTACCTTTGTGGTGTGATGAATTAAGTGTCGAAATGACGCCTGAACAGCTTGTGTTAGTGCGCTTCGGCTGGAAATTTGGCGGCCGTGGGCTGGTCAAATATATTGCCGCGAAAAGCGTAGTAAATTGCCCGCCTGCTTCAAATGGAGAGCCTTCATGGACTGCGGCGATCAGTGCACTCAAATCAGAACTACCTAAACTGGTTCAGCGTAAAACGGTTGCCAGGATTATTTTGTCGAATCACTTCGTTCATTACACCTTGGTACCTTGGAGCGATACCTTGAACAGTGCCACTGAAGAAGACGCGTATGCGCGCCATTGTTTCAAACAACTCTATGGAACAGATGCGGAAAACTGGGAGTTGCGCCTTAGCCCGAATCGCGCGGAACAGCCGCAGATTGCCAGTGCAGTAGATAAACGGTTACTAGTCTCGTTACGCGATACCTTTGCGCAACAGGGGATCAAGATCAAATCAATAAAACCACGTCTGATGGCGGCATACAACAATTGTCGCCAAGCATTAAACATGAGCAGTGGCTGGTTAGTACTGTATGAAGCAGGCTCTCTATGTCTTGCAATGTTGAAGGATGGCAACTGGAGAAGTGTTCGTACAATCAGGCTAGGCCAAGACTGGCGTAGTACATTGTTGATGGTGCTGGAACGTGAAAGTTATCTGACTGAACCCGCTTTGGCGAGTAACGCAGTTTTCCTCTGGGCACCAGAGATTGACGAAGCTGCGCTGCCAAAATTCGATAAATGGCAAATCAATATTTTAAACCCGGAAGTAAATCCTGCCTTTGTTCAGGAGTACGAAGGACGTTTTGCCTTGGCGATGGGCAGGTGATCAAAATGACGGAACTACAGTTAGACTACCAGAATCGTTCAAAACCTGTCCCTTGGGGCGGGATATTATTGCTAATAGTGGCATTGGGCGTACTGTTGCTTACATCAAATTACTATATTAATTTGAAAGAACAATCGGAGCGCTTCGAAAGCAAGGCGCAGAAAATTGAACGTGCAGCAAAAAAACAATACCCCGGTGTACGCTCGGGCGAAAGCATGGCAAAAGAGGTAAAGCGCGCCAACGAAGTGCTGCGTCAACTCAGCTTGCCTTGGGGTGGTTTGTTCCAGACGATAGAATCAGCAAGCACTAAAAATGTCGCATTACTGGGACTGGAGCCGGACTCTGAAAAGCATCAGGTAAAAATATCCGGTGAAGCAAAAAATATTGAGTCCATGCTTGAATACATCAAAAAGCTTGAGAATCACGATGTATTTGGTACGGTATATCTGCAAAGTCACCATGTTCAACTGCAAGATCCGGAGAAACCTGTACGGTTTGTGTTGCAGGCCATGTGGAAGGCAAAACTATGAAAGCTTTCCTGATTAAGCTCCAACAATATCTCAGCGCTCGTACAACAGCAGATTTTGAGTTGCCCACCCTCAATCGAATACGTTGGACAGCACGATATTGGTTGCGTCGCCTGGATTTCCCGGGAGTAATAGCGATTGGCATTTTGGCGATATGCCCAGCATTTTATTTCTCCACAGTTCGTCCAGAACAGGCGCGGCTTGAGTTGGCGCGTGAAAGTGTTGCGATTCTGAATGAGCAATTCCAATTGGGTGGTAAAACTGCCAATGGCAAAGAACTGAGCCTTGAAGAGCAACTTGCCGAGTATTACCGGAAGTTTCCCGCTGAAGAATCTTCTCCAGAATGGCTGGAAAAGCTAATGGCTCAAGCAGCAATTAATGGTCTTAGCCTGAATGATGGCGATTACAAGGTGACACGCGATAATGTAGGCAAGCTTGTACGTTATCAAATGACATTAAAAATAAAAGGGGAGTTTCCTCAAATCAGAAAATTTCTGACTGATTTGCCGACCGTATTGCCGGTCATCGCACTTGAGGATGTGCGTTTTGAGCGCCAAAAAGTGGCGGATGCTGTTGTGGAATCCAAGATTAAACTTGTTCTCTATTTGGAGCAGGCTCCATGATAAGGACATTGTGGTTAATTTTGGTCAAGTGTGCTTTTTTGGGATTACTGCTTGTGTCAAACGACGCAATGTCAGCCCCCGAAGATATGTCGGATGAAGCGAAAACAACACAGTCGAAAATTGAACTACCTGCAAAAGAGAAATCTGCAAGTACCAAGGGGCATGCAAAACGCTCACCAGAAGAAACGCGCATCGAACTTGAGCGACTGAACCCGCCAGTAAAACAACATGCCAGCAAAGGCAAAAACAGCAACGCTTTTGGTTCTACATCCTGGTATGTACCTCCGCCACCTCCTCCGCCACCTCCACCCGCACCACCACCAGTGCCAACAGCGCCACCGGTTCCTTTTAAATATCTTGGTTTATATGAAGAGGGAAAGAAGTCGGTCATTATGCTTGTCAGGGGTGACCAGGTCTTTACTGTTTCGGTTGGAGACGTAATTGAAAATACCTATCGTATTGATCAAATTATTCAAGGATCGATAGAAATTACTTACATGCCACTTAACATTAAGCAGTCAATCAATACAGGCAATACATTATGAAAAACATCTTCAGGGAGAATAGCGTCATGCACAGTATGGAGCATAAATTCAAATATCAAATATCACTATTTCTGATAGTGGGTTTCGCGCTGGCTGGTTGTGCCGGACAGCGATTGCACTCGGAAGGGCTGACGTTATTGGAGGAAGGCCACAATGAAGAAGGTCTATCAAAATTGGCAGCAGCCAGTAAAGCCGACCCTGACAATCTGGTATTTCGATCAGCACTGATACGCAATCGTGAAATTATTATTAACCGCATGTTGACCAATGCGAGTAGCGAACGTGCTCAAGAACACTATGCAGCTGCACAATCCCTTTATGAAAGGGTGTTACATATTGATTCAAACAATAATGCAGCCAAAGATGGCGTTGCATCACTTGAAATGGATAAACGTCATGCTTTAATAATTGCTGACTCTATGGCCTATTTCAAGAAAGGTGATTTTAATAATGCGCAGGCTGTGCTCAAGCCTGTTTTGATTGAGAATCAACAAAATGTGCAGGCTATGCTTTTGCAGCGCCAAATAGACGAGCAAATTACCAAAGTACTTTTGGCCGAACCCGCTTTGCAGGGAAAGTTCAGCAAGCCGGTTACCCTGCAATTTCGTGATGCAAATCTGAAAATGGTTTTTGAAGCATTGTCCCGTACCAGTGGTATTAATGTGCTGCTGGATAAGGATGTGAAAGCGGACATCAAGACCTCTATTTTTGTTAAGGATGTATCCATTGAAGACGCGATCGATTTGATCTTGCTGCAAAGTCAACTTGAGAAAAAAATCATTAGCGACAATACAGTATTTGTCTATCCCAATACTCCGGCCAAGCTAAAGGATTATCAGGATCTAAAAATCAGAAGTTTCCATCTGATTAATTCCGATCCAAAGCAGGTAATGTCCATGATTAAAACCTTGCTAAAAACCAAGGATATTCTGGTCAATGAAAAAACCAACTCCATCGTGATGCGCGACACACCCGAAGCGATACGACTGGCGGAAAAAATGATCAATGATCAGGATATCGCTGACCCGGAAGTGATGCTGGAAGTTGAAGTGCTGGAGGTTAATCGAACACGCTTGACCCAGATCGGTATTAACTTTCCCTCAAAGCTCACGCTTACAGCGCAAAGTCCAACACCCAATGCCGGTATGACACTTAACCAATTGCAAAATTTTAGTGCCGGTGATCTAGTGACCAGTCCTGCATTGGCTACAACGCTTAACCTAATGATGCAGGATGGCACCACCAATTTATTGGCCAGCCCGCGGATACGCGTGCGAAACCGTGAAAAAGCAAAAGTAATGATAGGTGACCGCGTGCCGGTGATTAACAACGCGGTGACGCCTACGGCGGCAGGAAATCCTGTAATTACAGGTAACATCCAATACATGGATGTGGGTATGAAACTGGAAGTTGAACCCGATATCCATCTCGATAATGACATCACGATCAAAGTTAATCTTGATGTAAGTTCAATTGTAAAAGAAATTACGCAACCTGCATCCGGTACTCAAGCCTATCAAATAGGTACACGAAATGCGTCTACCATATTGCGTCTACGGGATGGAGAAACACAGGTGCTGGCAGGATTGATCAGCGATGAAGATCGCAGAACATCCAACAAGGTTCCCGGACTTGGTCAGCTACCTTTACTTGGCAGATTGTTCTCGAACGATGGTAGCAATACCAGCAAAACTGAAATTATTTTGTCCATCACGCCACACATAGTAGGTAGGAAAGCACTGCCGGATGCACGTGAAGTTGAGTATTGGTCTGGTACAGAAGGCAGCTTGCGCACCAGTTCGCTGACAATGAAGTCGATAGGTAGCGGAAGTATTGGTTTTAGCAATCCCGTGAAAACTCCTGATACCTCACCAACGAAAGCAGTGCAGCCTGTCAGCACAGTACCACCTGCTGTCATTGAAAAAACAAACCCAACTATTGAAGTCAAACCCGTGGTTATTTCATGGGACGCACCCAGCACAGCCAAAGTCGGTGACAAGATCAGCGTCATGCTGAATACGCCCGAGCAATTGGGAGTGAAAAGTCTAAGTTTCCAGATCGGCTATGACGCATCCGTGTTAAAGGCGGTTGACGTGGTTGAGGGAAATTTAATGAAGCAAAATGATGCGCATTCCAATCTGGTTAAAACAATTAACCAGAAGAGTGGAATTATTCTGGTTGGATTATCCGGAACCGCAGCGGGTGAAGCCAGCAGCGGAAATATTGTTACCGTTGAATTTGAAGTGATCGGCGCTGCAGCAGCGTCGAATATTTCCGTTAGTCGTATTACTTCAGCTGCGTCTAGCGGCGGAACGATCGCCTTGTCAGCACCTGAACCGCATGTCATTTCGGCAACAAAATGAACCGGCGTCATCATTCTGGCTTCACGCTGATTGAGCTGGTGGTCACCGTGGCTATCGTGGGCTTGTTGGCGAGCATGGCATTACCGATGGCAGAAATTGCAGCAAAGCGCAACAAAGAACAGGAATTACGCACTTCATTGCGGCAAATTCGTAATGCACTGGATAGTTACAAATTGGCAGTGGATGAGGGCAAAATAAAAACATCCGTGTTGCAGTCAGGTTACCCGCCCTCGTTGAAAGTGTTAGTGGAAGGTGTGCCGGATGAAACGGACCCGGACAAAAAGAAGAAGCTTTATTTTTTAAGACGAATACCTCGTGACCAGATGTTTAACGATTCTTCAAAATCCGATGAGGAAAGCTGGGGTAAAAGAAGCTACGAAAGTAGTGCCGACTCCCCTGAAGAAGGCGACGATGTGTTTGATGTTTATTCAATGGCTCCTGGTGTCGGGCTGAATGGTATTAGCTATAAAAATTGGTGAGGAGCGGGTGTGAAATGTTTCATCGCATAAAAGGATTTACCCTGATTGAATTATTGGTGGTGATGGCGATCATCGTGCTACTGCTGAGTTTGGCAGTACCGCGCTATTTCCATAGTGTCGACAATTCAAGGGAAACTATTCTTCGCGAAAACCTGTCGTTAACCCGCCAGACTTTGGATAAATACTATGGTGATAACGGAGTGTATCCGGACACACTGGATATGCTGGTGAGCAAAAAATATTTGCGTAATTTGCCACAGGATCCGATTACAGGTAGTGATACGACGTGGATTATTGTTCCCCCGGATGAAGCGGAAAAGGGTGGTGTTTTTGATATAAAAAGTGGCGCGCCGGGCAAGGCCAGGGATGGCCGGGATTACAAGGATTTTTAACGGGAAAATGGATGCGACAAGTAAATTACGCTGCGGGAATATAGATAACCAATCGCTGCCTTTGGCGTCTGCCGGTTTTACCTACATTGCAATGCTGATTTTTATTGCGATCATATCTGTGGTACTTGCTTCGATAGGAGAGGTTTGGCACATGGCGGTGCAAAGGGAAAAAGAAAATGAATTGTTGTTTGTTGGAAATCAATTTCGCCGCGCACTGGATCAATATTCGAGAACTTCGGTACCTGGTGTTAACCGTTTTCCGATGAGCCTGGATGATTTGCTGCAGGATCCGCGATTTCCTAACACCAAAAGACATTTAAGAAAAATATTTATGGATCCGATTACCGGCACGACAAACTGGGGTTTATACAAGGGTCCGTCGGGTGAAATTATGGGTGTTTATAGTTTATCGGAAAATGAACCGGTTAAAAAACATAACTTCAATCTGGCCAATGCAAGCTTTGATGATAAAAATAAATATTCAGAGTGGATTTTTATGAGTACTACAGCTCGATTTAATTACGGATTTAAAAGGCAATAGAAAAATGCTGAATAATAATATGAGGGAGATATCGTGAATAAAAATCGGCTCGTAGTCGCAGACGATCACACACTGTTGCGCGCGGGCTTGTGCGCCCTGTTGTCACAAGACCCGGAAATTGAAATTGTGGGTGAAGCAGCCAACGGTCGCGATGCAATTCAATTGGTTGGGACGCTATCCCCTCACTTGGTGATCATGGACCTGAATATGTCTGGCATGAACGGAATCGAGGCAATTGTCGATATCAAACGACGCTTCCCCGCAACCAAGGTTCTGGTGTTAACAATCCACAAGACTGAAGAATATATACACGAAAGTTTGCGTGCAGGTGCAGACGGTTACGTACTTAAAGATGCCTCGCACGATGAATTGCGTGTAGCCGTCAAAAGTATTCTGAACGGAAAAACTTATCTCAGTCCCGACATATCGGGCAAGGTCATTAATGGGTATCTCGGTGTGGGCGGTAATGCAGGAGGTTCCTCTTCCTGGGACAAGCTGACGCATCGCGAGCGCGAGGTTTTAAAGTTGGTAGCCGAAGGTCATCCGAATAAATATATCGCTGAATTTTACAGCCTGAGTGTCAAAACGGTTGAAAAGCATCGCTCAAATTTAATGAAGAAGCTCGGCTTGCACAATACGTCCAAACTAACGGCGTATGCGATAGAAAAAGGACTGGTTGATAATTAATGAACACGTTTAAAAATCAGGATTGTGAAATATGTCTCCCTTTGGAGTGATCATTTTGAACCGCGTTAATCGAAACTTGATATGGGCTGTATTGGTTGGATGTGTTGTATTGCATCCAGCTGTTGCGGGCGTTTATGCCTACACAGATGATAATGGAACGGTGAGTCTCAGCAACCTGCCGCTCGATAACCGTTACCAGGTACTGGTTGAGGATCAGAAGGTTGAGGTTGTGGCAGCTAAAAACGCGATTGAAGAACAAGCTTCTATGGAAGCGGTTAACGTTGCTCAAAAGCCGCTTTCAATAACAGAAAACAAACTCAAATATCACAAGATTGTTGACACTGCCGCGCGAACCTACGGGCTGGATGGTGCATTACTGCATGCGGTAATCTCGGTGGAGTCTCGCTATAACTCAAAGGCGGTTTCTAAGAAAGGCGCAAAAGGCATGATGCAACTAATGCCTGAAACGGCGTTGCGTTATGGCGTTAAAGATTCATTTGACCCCGCTCAAAACATCAATGGCGGGGCTCAATATCTGCGCGATCTGTTAAAAACCTACAACAAGGACGTGAGATTGGCGCTGGCTGCATACAATGCGGGAGAAAACGCAGTAGCGAAATATGGGTATCGAATTCCGCCGATAAGGGAGACACGCGAGTACGTCCCAAAAGTACTTGATTATTATAGAAAATACCGTGTTGATTTGTAAGTGAGAAATTGGGAGTGTCCTGAACTGCAGTATGTAGTTTTTTCTACAGTGTTCCCTTACTCAAAAATACAGTTTTCACCACTAATGATTACAGGGTTTGCCGAACTGCTTAATTATGTTGGGTGGTTGACAATCGTAACTGTGTAATAGTTTTTTTATGGGTGCTTTGCTCGATTACAAATGAGCATGCGTTTTAAACGTGTAGGTGTAAAGGTTTTGAAGTGCCAGGCACTGAGATACCAACGAAGGGGGTCAAAAAATGACTAGAATTTTGCTCTACTACCGCGGATTTGCCGCGTTATTGTGTCTCTTTGCGGCGATGCCAGTAATGGCTTCGTCATTCAGGGTTCAGTGTCCTGCTACAACAACCTTGCATCCTAATGCGCCAGTGCTGGATGCATTAGGTAATCCGATAGAAGATCCGGCTCATCCTGGTTTTGTAAAGTGCCAGGAAATTGCCGGTACAGACGGTTTTGCCACGATGGGCGACGGTAACCAGATCTATTTGTTCGGATTCGGTGCTTTATCAGGCAGGCAATCGATTGAAAGCGGCTTGCCTGGCACTCATCTGGCATCTGTTTTCAATACGACAGGAAGTGCCAATGCAGGCAGTATCGAACCAGCGGATATAATGAATAAGGGCGTATTGTCTGCAAATGCACCTGGCCCCATGATGTCGATCGATGAAGATGACGAATTCTTTTTGACTTTAAGCAACGTTGGCATGATTATGCGTCCCGACTTGTTCGAGCAGCATACGGTTCACTTCCACGGTTATCCAAATGCCTCATCGTTCTTTGACGGTGTGCCAGATGCTTCAGTGGCGATTAACATTGCGGGCAGCTTTACTTATTACTATACCGCACCGGATGCCGGAACCTATTTCTTCCATTGCCATATAACACCACCAGAGCACTTGCAGATGGGTATGGAGGGTCAGCTCTTTGTGCGTCCACGCCAAAATCGTTTGGCTGCGGGTACAGATCTGGGTTCAGCACTTTTGGCAGCAAACAAGAAAAACCCGGGAGCTGACGGGGTTAATTGTTCTGATATTTTGTGTACTGGCCAAACACCATTGCCGGCTGCAGCGATTGCCACAGGCACCAGCGGTGTAGCACAACCTTTGGGCGGTGCAAAATATGCTTATAACGATGGCGATGGATCTACACGCTACGATGTGGAATATCCTATACAGCTCATGGGTTTTGATCCTAATTTCCATTATGTAGGTATGACATTCAACCACGAAGCATTTGTCGATATGAAAGACAAATACTTTATGATCAGTGGTCGAGGCTATCCTGATACGATTAATCCGGATCCAATTTCAACGCTGGATGCTGACGGTGTTTCGCGTGTATCGCAGCCTCAACCCACGCTGATCAAATTAACCCAAGGTCAAAAAGCGCTATTGCGTATCTCTGACTTGAATATTACAGAGTTCCATACTATCTCTACGGTTGGCATCCCGATGACTGTCATTGCGGATAGTGCTCGCCTGTTGCGTGATATGGCGGGAAATAATTTATATTACAACACCAACTCAATCACCCTTGGCGGTGGCGAGAGTATGGATGTAATCCTTGATTCGAGTAATGTTCCCAAGGGTACTTACTTTCTTTATACGACAAACCTTGATCATCTGTCTAATGACGCCGAAAACTTTGGTGGCATGATGACCGAGATCGTCGTTAATTGACCGGGAGAGCAACGATGAATTACTTGATAGTCAATAAGCTTGGTGTTGTAAATCGCATGATTTGCAGCGCGCTGGCAATAATGGCGATGGCGTGTGCGAACACGGCAGTCGCGGAGGTGCCGGGTATTACGGGCACTACTTTTAATCTGGTGGCCAGTGCCGACTTTACCAGCCAGCCTGACGGTGCCATAATTTACTCATGGGGTTATGGTTGCTCTTCCACGCCGAGCTTCCTGCCTGCACCTGCAGCTGGTTCTGCGGGGCCTGCACCAACCTGTCCAACCATGCAGTTGCCTGGTCCTACGCTAATCGTAAAAGAAGGCGATACCATTACCGTAAATCTGACGAATAATTTGCCACCTGCTGCAGGAAATACATCCATCATTTTCTCTGGTTTTGATGTAAAGGCTAGTCCAGTAGTGATAGGACCAACCGGTGCCAAGGCAGGTCTGCTGACTACGGAAGCGCCTGTTGGCAGTACCGTGACTTATACATTTGTTGCAGGCAAGCCAGGTACCTATGCTTACTACAGCGGTTCACAACCTGAACTACAGATCGAAATGGGTTTATATGGCGCAGTTATCGTGTTGCCGGCAACTCCGGTAGCAGGTTGTGCAACAGGCCCATTCTCACTTGCTGCTTCTGCATATGACCATGCGGCTACCTGTTACGATCGTGAGTATCTGTTCCAGTTTGGCGAAATTGATTCGCGCATACACGAGCAGGCGCAGGCTCAAGTATTGGCTTGTCCTACTGCTCCCTGCCCACAAATTAACGTGACTATCGAGCCATATCGTCCAAACTATTACATTATCAACGGTCGTTCGATGCCGGATATTATGGATACATCGTACTCGGCGAATTATGCACACCAGCCTTATAACGGTAACCCGCATATTCATCCGGGCGAAAAAATGTTAATGCGCGTTATTGGCCAGGGACGTTGGCAACATCCATTCCACTTCCACGGTAACCATGCACGTGTACTTGCACGCGATGGCAATTTATTGTTGAGTCAGCTTGATCCGAATAAATTGGCGGGCCCTTTGGAATTTACTTTCCCGACCGTTTCTGGTCAGTCTATCGATGCAATATTCAGCTGGACAGGTAAGGGTTTAAATTGGGACGTGTATAACCACAAAGCAGGCGATGCTTCAGTGTGTATCCCTGATACAAATGGTTATTACACCACAGCCAGCGGCGCGCCACTTACAGCACCCAACTATGGTGAATGGTGTGCCGATCACAATAAGCCGATACCTGTTACTTCACCCGATCCGCAGATTATGGCAAACGGCCAGTGGTATGCCGGTACGCCATATCTGGGAATACAAACTTCGAATGGTGGGTTCAACTCGACCCCCTTGCCACCTGGCACACTTAACCAGAACGGCCCTTCGACAGAAGCAGGATATGCGTATATGTGGCACTCACACAATGA
The DNA here is from genome assembly GCA_025350915.1 of Nitrosomonadales bacterium. Taxonomy (GTDB): domain Bacteria; phylum Pseudomonadota; class Gammaproteobacteria; order Burkholderiales; family Gallionellaceae; genus 39-52-133. The sequence continues at coordinate 12,550 of JANXWX010000128.1, read as the reverse complement.
GCGTGAGATCACCACCAACGACGTGTTCCCGGGCGGGATGATGATGATGATGCTCGTCGATCCCAATAGCTGGTTTATCGACGAAACGTTATAACGCGATAATCGCGAGGAGAAAAAGAAGTCATGAAATCCATTTACTCTCAAATGATATTACGGTCAGTACTTTCCGTATCAATGCTCTTGATGGCTAGTACATCAATGGCGGCCACTACAACAACAGTCAATCTGACTGCCCAGCGCATGAGCAGTGTGATGCCGGACGGCAACAATGTTCAGATGTGGGGTTACTGCACCACTGGTAGCTGTACAGCAGCCTGGGCTCCTGGTCCGACGATCACTATTCCCTATGATGCTACAGGCACGAATCTGCAAATTAATTTGCAGAATAATCTGCCGATGCCAACCTCAATCGTGATATTGGGTCAGTTGGGCGGCGGACTAGGAGCGATCACTAGAATGCCAGGCCCAGTACATGCTGGCCAGACGAATACGACATTCCCGGGAAATGGCACGGCAGGTATTGCCTTTACGCCGCCAAGCCAGTCTGATCGGGTGCGCTCATTTGCGACTGAAGTGCCGATTGGTGCTGCTACGCCAACCAGTCTGACCTGGAATAATTTAAAGCCAGGTACCTATATCTATGAGACAGGTACCCTGCCTTCGATACAGGCACCAATGGGCTTGTATGGTGTATTAATTGTGACTCAGGCGCCGGTAGATGCTACTGCGACAACTGCCTTGGTTGCAGGTAATGCCTATCCCGGCGCAAGCACTGCGGTAACTTACGATACTGACACCGTGATGCTGTTCAGTGAAGTTGATCCGGTACAAAACCGCGCAGTTGATGCTGCGGCAATGGATAATGCTGATCTTACCAAGCGTTTCAATGATCCGACTTGCAGCCCGAATGCCAAATGTTATCCAGCCGCAGTAAACTATACGCCAGCCTATTTCATGATCAATGGCCAGGCGTTTGATAAAACCCATCCGGAAAAATCTGCCTTCCCTGTAGCTGCATCAACAGCTGCCGCCAGCGGTAATGTGCTGGTGCGTATGTTGAACGCCGGTTTGCGCACACATATTCCTACTGTTGTAGGATTGGGCATGTCGCTGGTGGCCGAAGACGGTAATGTGGCACCTGGTATTCCAAAAATACAGAGTGAAGTCTTGTTGTCTGCGGGTAAAACATTTGACATCGTGGTTAAGCCGTTGCAAGTAACGCCGGCTCCAGCCACGGGTGCAGCTTTCGCACCGGCAACCTTTGCCGTATTTGACCGTAAGTTAAATCTGACAACTGCTAACCAGCCTGATGGTGGTATGCAAGGCATTATTCAAGTTGCAGGTGGCGCGTTGAATGCTGCAGTAACACCAACAGCAGTTAATGATACCTTTGCAGTACCGTTGAATACTTCGATTAACGGCAACGTCAGATTGAATGATATAGCGGTGATGCGTGCAGCGATTGTGAGTGGGAATGACGCTTCTAAAGGCACTTTGTCATTCAATGCTGACGGTTCATTTATTTATACGCCTGCCCCCGGAGTTTCTGGCGTGGCAGATACATTTACTTACCAAGGTAATGATGGTGCTACAAATATCGCTACCGTAACATTGAATATCGCCACATTAAAAGGTCCACCCGTTGCAAAAGATGATACTTACAACAGTGATGTAAGTACGCTGTTTAAAGTGTCACGCCCCGGTGTGTTGACAAACGATAGCGATCCAAGCAAATTCAAATTAGAAGCGCAATTGCTCAGCAGCGGAAACTGCGCAGCAGTGACCCTGAATGCTGATGGTTCCTTCTCAGCTGTACCAGGAGTAGGTGCATCATCCTGTACCTTTACCTACCAGGCTAAAAACTCACAGGGAACATTAAGTGCTAGCGCAGCAAATGTAACCGTTAATTTCAAGACTGGCAGCGGCATCGCATTGAACGTAATGGATGCGGCTACAAAAGTAGCAATTACCGATTATCGCTGGACGATACAGGAAGATCATACCTTCAAGGTTGACCCAAGTGGTACCCCATCAATGGGTACGCGTACCCTAGGTACAAGCTTCCATACCAGCCATATGCCAGTTATTGCAACCGGCTGTGTGGGCGATATCAGCTGCGGCGTAGGCCAATCTTCTGCCGTTGCACCTAAAACCCCTACTAATGTGGGTGATGTATACCTTGATCCAGCCAAGCACTACTACATCTCGATTCTGCCCGGTGATGCCGGCAATCCAACTGTAGACGGTTCAGATGGCCATATGATGGGCGGTGTGAATGTTGCACCAGCCGATATTTTGGCTAAAGCAACCAAGGCAATCAATGTTGAGCCGACACCATTGGAGCCAGCACAATTAAGTATTTTTATATATGAAGATAATTTCCCTACCAATGGTCAGTTTGACCAGGTTGAAGTAGGTTTGGGTGGCTTCAGTATTATTCTGGTGGATGCAGCCGGTCGCTCAGGTGATCCTGCTGGTCAACAGACTTACGATGCGTTCAATATGCCGGTTACCAATGCTTTATTGGGACAGCCCGGTTGCCCGAATGAGTTGAATACAACATCTGTTGCAAATACGGGCAATAATCTGGTGGGCGAAGTTTATACCTGCCCGAATGCGCCCGTCCGTGTAGCTCCGGTACGTGCGAATTTCCCTAACACACCAGCTTACAGAGCAGCCCTTGCAGCCTATAACGCATTGGTCGCGAGCGATGCAACAACCTATGCACTGGCTGGCCATGCTCTGATTAAAAATATTACACCTGCACGTTATGACGTTATCGCCCATCCGGGTGCAGACCGTTCTACAGCAGGTGAGAGCTGGTGGCAGACGGAAACACTGGAAGGAACTCCCGCACAGGATGCCTTTACCGGCATCAAGGAGCCGGTCTATTTCCAGGAATTTGGTCCGCCGGGTTTCCATACCACGATTGGCTATGTCAGCCCGCAACGCGTTGTCAAATATGCAGCGGGTAACAACCTGACAGGCACACACAGCATTACTGGAAAAATTACCAACCGGCATATGTCGCATCCTACCGATGTGACCCTGTGGGATTCCGGTTCCTATGATTTGCTCGGTTCTACGACCTGCCAAGTCATCTTGAATTCGCAGGGCGGTAATGGTCCGGCAATTGCGATAGCTCAATGTGCGCAGGACGGCAGCTTTACCCTGAGCAATGTACCTGCAGGTACCTTTGAGATGACAATCTGGGATCAATGGTTAGACCAGATTATTCAGAGCAAGGCAGTAACCATTCCTGATGCACAACCAGTAGTTGCGCTGGGAAATATTCCGGTGCTAAGCTGGTTTACACAGTTTGACCAAAACATCTTTATGGATGCCAATAAGAACGGTGTTTACGATGATGGTGAAATTGGTATTGCCAACGTAAATATGATTAACCGTTATCGTGACGGTAGTATCTCGAACCAGACTTTGACTGATACGAGCGGTAATGGTTTGCTGGCCGAGCTGTTCCCACTTTTCAACTGGTATGTATCGGAAGCGGATACAACACGCTTCAAGCAGACCGGTGTAAATATTATGGTTGACGGTGGCGGTGACGTTTCTGCAGCAACAGGTGGAAATGGTTTGTGGGCATCAAAATATGCAACAGGTGAATCCAGTGTACGCACTGAGATACCGGGCGCCTATTCATACGGAACACAGGGCTTCATCAGTCAGCGCAATACGATCAATTGGGGACGTACTCCCTATGATCAGGGCGAAAACGGTGGTATTCAGGGTGTCGTGGTGTATTCAAGCACACGTCCAGTTGATGACCAGCGTTTCAACGTGCAGACCATCTGGGAACCATTGGTACCGCGTGTGACTGTAAACCTATACAGCAAACAGAAACTGGCTGACGGTTCAGACACACTGGTTCTGGTTGATACTACTCAAACTTCAAGTTGGGATGACTTTGTCAAAGCAGTAGACCCCACCACGGGCAAGCAAATTAATATGCAATGCCCAGGACAGCTTGCGTCTGATCTGTTTGTAAGCGTGACGCTGGCTGCGCAAAACCCCGGTGGTCCGGTTGACGTTAACCGTTGCTACGACGGCTTCCATAACTGGAACCAGATTCAAGCTGCTCCATATGATGGTCGTTACAGCTTCCCTACTGCGAATTGCACGGGTTGTATAACAAATCCTGCTCCGTTGAATCCGAATAACCCTACGGCAAAACCTGCACTTATGTTACCTGCAGGCGAGTACGTCGTTGAAACCGTGGTGCCTCAGGGCTATGAGATCGTTAAGGAAGAAGACAAAAACATTCTGATTGGTGATGCCTTCATTGGACCTGCCGTACAACAGTTTGGCGGCTTGTCGAGTTTGTTTATCTTGCCTGACCAAGCAACGCTGAATAACGCAAATCCGAATAATCCGGTGGTTGGTGGTGTGCAGACTAATCCAACAAGCAACTTGGGCGTAACTGCGTCACGGATAGGTATGCCGGATTGCGTGGGCGATCTGCACCGTGTACCTGACTATTTGAGCATCTATCCTCAGGCTCAGCAGGTTGCTCCGTTTGCCGGCATGGATCGCCACTTATGCGATCGCAAGCTGGTTAAACTGGGTGACCAGATGCAGGCTTCTGCCAGCTTCTTTATCTTCACACCCGTACCATTGGCTGCAAACGGTGCAGGTATTATTCTTGACGACGCTGCATCAGAATTTAATGCCGCATCGCCTGATTTTGGTGAAAAAGCTTCCGTACCATTTGTACCTGTATCAGTTAAAGATTTTATGGGTCGTGAACTCAGCCGAGTTTACGCTGACCAGTGGGGCGCATATAACATCATGACGCCATCAAGCTGGTTGGTTAACCCACCTACACCATCAGGCTATGGACCGAACATGCTGGTTACCTGTATGAACGATCCAGGTCCGATACCCGATCCTAAAGATCCAACCAAGATGATCACTGATCCTCAATACAACGCTGCGTACAGCAACTTCTGCTACACGTTGCCGTTCATGCCGGGTCGTACGACTTATCTGGATACGCCTGTGTTACCCATTGCTGCATTTGCATCTGGCTTTAATCCGGTTGATTGTTCATATCCAGGTGGAACCCCCGCGATCTTGCGCGTAGATAGTAGTGCCGGCTTTGGTCCTTATTTGCCAGCAGCAGGTGGTACCTTGACGATCACCGCTTTGGGAGATCAGGAAGTACCTAACCCAGGCTATGCAGGTCCATTTGCAACCAGTGGCCCAGCCAGCAAGCGCACCTTGACACGTCATTATGGCTTTGGCGCAAGCCAGGGCACGGTCAAGATCGGTGATACCGTATTGTCTGCAGCTAATGTAAGTTGGAGTGATACGACAATTACCGCAACTGTTCCTGCTGGTATCGCAACAGGCGAACTCTCGATTGTTGCAGCTGATGGAACAGCATCGGTAGATACAGTAACTGTAACGATAGAGAACAAAGCACCTACCCGTGTTCAGGGCGCTACAGGCGGTACCATTCAAGCGGCAATTGATGCGGCTACGCCTGGCGATCTGATCTTGGTAGATGCAGGTACCTATAATGAGTTGGTCATTATGTGGAAACCAGTACGTCTGCAAGGTGTAGGCGCTACATCGGTTATTATTAACGCAGCAAAATATCCAACTTCCAAGTTGGAGACATGGAGACCACGTATCAATGACCTGTTCTCGGTTGATGTTGCAACTGGTTTGTCAACCGCAACGCCAGTCAATCCTTCGCAGATTGATCCGTTGCCAGGTCAAACAGTAACCGGCGGTGTGATATTACTTGAGCCTACTGTTTTGGCTACCGAAGAAGGTGCAGGCATTACCGTGTTGGCGAAAGATTTACCAGCAGGCCAATGCGCTGGTGGTCCTATCAGCACTATTGGTCTGCCTATACGTCAAAGTAACTTCCGTTGTGCAGCTTCTCGCATCGACGGTTTGAGTGTGACGGGTGGTGATTCAGGCGGTGGTATCTATGTAAACGGCTGGGCGCACAATCTGGAAATCGCAAACAATCGCGTATACGGCAATGCCGGCGCATTGAATGGTGGTGTACGGATTGGTATTCCATACCTTGAAATTCCGGCATTCCCAGGCGTTGCAGAAAATGCAAATGGCGCGTTGGATGGTCAACCTAACCTGACTAATGGCGTAATCGATGGTTGGGGTTTTGACAACAATGTGAAGATCCACAATAACGCAATTACCAAAAATGGTACTGTTGAAGGTCCTGCCGGTAGTGGTGGTGCAGGTGGTGGTGTATCGATCTGTACCGGTACTGACGGATATAGCGTTGATCACAACTGGATCTGCGGTAACTACAGCAGCTCCGACGGTGGTGGTATCGGTCATATCGGCTTTAGTCAGGGTGGTCAGATTGTGAACAACAACATTCTGTTCAACCATAGCTTCCAACAGACTGTTTCAACCAACGGTGGTGGTATTGCGGTTATCGGTGAGCCAGGTTTGTTTGGCGCAACCGTATCACCCGGTACCGGTAATCTGACGATTGATGCTAACCTGATCCGCGGTAACCTAGCTGAAACCGGCCACGGTGGTGGTATTCGCATGCAACAGGTTAACGGTGGCGATATAGAGTATTTTAATAACAATGTTGCAAGATGGCACAAAGTGACGGTGACGAACAACATCATCGACAACAACGTAACGGGTTGGGCTGGTGGCGGTATTGCGCTGGCTGATACGCTTAATAGTTCTATCGTAAATAACACGGTGGCATCGAATGACAGCGTAGGTATTGCAGGTGTATTGTTGGCTGGCACTGCAGAAGGTGGAACTCAAGCGGGTACGGGAAAACCAAATCCAGCAGGTATTAGTACTGAGCCTACCAGCGCGCAACTGTTAGCTGTTGGGAATGGCTTGAGCAAGATATCTAGCCCGTTATTGACCAACAACATCGTGTGGCAGAACCGTTCGTTCTATTACAAAGTGGTCAACGGTAAGTCGGTATTGTGCCCATCCAACGATGCCTCAGGTGCTTGTGTACCTCTAGGTGATCAGTCAACAACCGGCCAGTGTGTATCAGGTTCTGCTTATTGGGATCTGGGTATTGTTGGCGATGCGTCTTCAACCACCTCTGGATTGATTCCGCCAGTTACAGTTAATGTGACTTCTGCTTCACGTGTGAATGCGAACACGGTACAGATTGTTATACCGGCATCTACTTTGTCTAACGGCAATACGGTGACCTTGGCTGGTTTTACAGGTGGTACAGCTGCTCAGTTGGCTGCATTGAATGGCGCGCATACTGTATCGGCTGTAACTACCACAGCTACGACGACTACCTTCATGTATTCAACTGGTGCAGTAAATTTCACTACTGTGCAATTTGCTGCAATTGGCAAAGCCAGTGTAACCGCAGTATTACCAGCAGCACAGGGTCCGGTGCTCATTCCGCAATACACAGTAGTTACTGCCGGTTATGCGGGTAATAACAACAGCAATGCTGATCCTAGGTTGGCTGACCTGTATTGCAACGGTGCTCGTGTAACACCCGAGTTTCCGGATACCGGCTACCCTACAGGCGTGAAAAACATGCAAGTGGGTGCAGCGGAAGATGAAGGCAACAACTATGTCAGCGTGCGTTACGGCCCTCTGTCCATGTTCAAGCCAACAGACAGTTCGGGTACGGCATACGTGAAGTTTGGTGATTACCACCTGGCTTCGACTGCTACTGCTGCTACATCGTCCGCGCTGGATCACGGTACGACAGGTATCTCGGCGCATGACATTGATAACCAGTTCCGTCCGCAGGGCGCGGGTTGGGAAATCGGTGCTGATGAGAAACAGTTGCCTGCACCATTTGCAAGTGTGTCGACAAGTGCCATTGCCTTTGGTACTCAGGCAGTAAATTCGACTAGTGCAGCACAGGTTGTTACGGTAACAAATACTGGTGATGCTAACCTGATATTCACATCGTTAGTATTGGGTGGAACCAACAGTAACCAGTTTGCGAGAAATACGACTTGCACGACAGGTGGTACTGGTCTGGCACCGGGCGCATCCTGTACTGTTAGCGTGACTTTCACACCGACAACAACGGGTGCGAAGTCAGCAACACTGTCGATTACCGATAATGCAACAGGTAGTCCTCAGACTGTGACGTTGAGTGGAACTGGAGCTGTTGGGACAGTAGTATTCAGCAGTGCAACGCTGGGTACGTTGTCTGGTACAAATACTCGTACATTGGCTTTTGGTAATCTTAGCGGTGCGCAGTCAAGTGTTGTTACGTTAAGTGTCTCCACAGTAGCGGTTACATTTACAACTGATACGATTACCAATGTCACAGGAACTGCATTCAGCCTGGGAACTGATAACTGTAGTGGTCAGACCATTGCTGCCGGCGGCACATGTACAATTACGGTAAATTTCAATGCGCCTACTAACACAAGTAATCGTACTGGAACCCTGACCGTGAATGACAATGCAACAGGAACTCCGCAGATATTGAATTTGACTGGGTCCTAAATGAAACTGATCCCGTAAATCGGGATCGTTAGAGAAGTGGGTACAATTAGTTAAGTAATGCCGATGCTGCTTGAGGGAAAAATCCGCAAGCAGCATTTGGCCTTACAGAAAGGTATAAAATGCTCCAAATATGTGGACAGGTATGCTGAAGATGACTTGGAATAATAGCTTGATGATGACGGGTGCCTTGGCAGCGATTTTTGTTGTTGGCAGCAGCAGTGCGATGACCGCAGAGGTTAATAAATCTGCGGCTAAACCCGAATTGCATGCCGACCAGGTAAACGGTTCTAAAACGTTGAGTGCCAGTCAAAATCTCTATTTCAAGCGCAATTGGGGGATAGAGGTGATTGGGGTGCATCCGGTTTCGTCAGGCTATATGCTGAATTTTCGTTACCGTATAACTGACCCGGTCAAGGCGAAGTCGTTGAATGATATGAAGAGCAAGGCTTATGTGATCGATGATGCCACCGGTACACGCCTTGCTGTGCCAGCGATGGAAAAGGTGGGTGAATTACGCAGTGGAGTAACGCCGGAAACGGGACGTACCTATTTTATGATCTTTGGTAATCCTGGTAAGTTGGTTAAATCGGGAGGTAAGGTTACTGTGGTAGTCGGGAACTTTCATGTTGATGGCCTGGTCGTAAATTAGTATTTTGATCGCTATTTGAAATTTTATCAGTGAGGTAAAAGAATATGATGAATCGTAAAGTAATAATGTCTTGTCTTCTTGCGGCGTTTTGCGCAACTCAGGCTTTGGCTGCAGATATGACCGCAGAGCAGATTGTTGAAAAAAATATTAGCGCACGTGGTGGTGCAGCGGCGTGGCATAAAATTCAGTCAATATCGATGATGGGCAAACTCGATGCAGGGCGTGAGCGTGTTGATGGCGGCAATGTTGTCAAAGGAACTTCACCCAAGTCTCACGCGGACAAGAAAGCGGAATTGCGCAAGGTTGCCATGCATATGGGTGAGGAGCCGTCAGCCAAGATCATACGCTTGCCGTTTCAAATGGACATGAAGCGACCGCTGAAAACCCGGATTGAAGTGCCATTCAACGGCCAGACTGCAGTGCAGGTATATGATGGCACGCAGGGATGGAAGTTGCGTCCTTACCTTGGACGACATGAAGTTGAATCCTTTACTCCTCAGGAAGCCAAAATTGCTGCTCAGCAACAAGAACTGGATGGCCCGTTGCTGGATCATGTGGCCAAAGGTACGAAAGTATCGCTGGCAGGTATGGAGCAGGTTAGCGGACGCAATGCCTATAAGTTGAAACTGACCCTTAAAAATGGTGATGTGCGCAATCTGTGGATAGATGCCAAGACTTTTCTTGATCTAAAAATCGACGGCGAACCACGCAAGCTGGATGGAAAACCTCGCCAAGTCGCCACTTATTTCCATGAGTACAGAACGGTTAACGGCGTGAAGATTCCTTACGAACTCGAAACTACGGTTGAAAGTGTCAGAGGTTCAGACAAAATTAACATTGAACGTGTTGAAATTAATCCCAAACTCGAAGAGACGCGCTTCGTGAAACCGAGCTGAAATTTGTTGATGTCTGGAGTCAATTGATGAGTAAATTAATTAAAACGTTTGTTGGTCTGGTAGTCAGCGCGAGCATTTTTGTTACAGCAGTATCAAGTGTTTCTGCTGCCGACGCGGTTGATCCGCATGCTGCTCATCACCATATGATGATGGCTTCGATGGCAGAGGGCACCAAGACATCAACTGCAGAATACGTGTTGCCAAAGCTTAAACTGGTGCGTGATGATGGCAAAAAAGTTTCACTGCCGGAGGAGCTTAACGACGGCCGTGCGGTGGTGATTAACTTTATCTACACCTCCTGTACGCAGATATGTCCGGTAACGAGCCGTACCTTTATGCAATTGCAGGAAAAACTGGGTAGTGATGTTAAAAAAATTCATCTGGTTTCTATTTCAATCGATCCTGAACAGGATACGCCACCTGTGCTGCGTGAATATGCAAAGCGTTTTGAAGCGGGTAAGGGATGGAATTTTTACACGGGTACAACCGATGCGAGCATAGCTACTCAGCGAGCTTTTGACGTTTATCGTGGCGACAAGATGAATCATGCACCGGTGACATTGCTGCGTGCAGCTCCGGACAAGCCCTGGATCAGAATTGAAGGCTTTGCCTCTGCGGACGAGTTGTTGAACAAATATCGGGAAATCACCGCTTCCAAATAATGTCCGCAATTATGCCCGTAAACAGACACAGCATGAAACGGGCGTTACCGAATTGATACCATTTCTACGTATTTTATTTCTTCTTGTTTTGTTTGTGCCGCTAGTCAGGGCACAGGCAGAAAACTCAAATTCAGCCGAAACTCTTTATCGTAGTGGCATTCTGCCAACCGGTCAGTTATTGCATGGTGACAGGGAAATTGGTGTACCGGTTGATGGTGCAGAAGCGGCGTGTGCAAACTGCCATCGTCGCAGCGGTCTTGGTACGTTGGAGGGAAGAATTCTGATTCCGCCCATTACTTCAAAATATCTGTTTCGTACAAATGGTAGTCATGGCCTTGAGGATATGGACTTCCGTTTCGGCACGGGTGTGAATGCACATCGTGCAGCCTATACCGAGACAACGCTGGCACGCGCAATTCGTGAAGGTGTCGGCAAGGAAGGCCAACCACTTGGCGCTTTAATGCCGCATTATCAGATTGATGATGCGACGATGGCGTCACTTATTGCCTATCTTACTAATTTGTCGGCCGATACAGAACCCGGTGTTACAAATGACACTCTGCATTTTGCTACGATCATCACGCCTGATGCCGATCCGGTAAAGCGCAAAGGTATGCTTGATGTATTAAATCAGTTCTTTGAAGACAAGAACGAGTTTCTGCGTGGTGGCAGACGCATTGTGCAATCTTCAGTACACGTTAAATATCGCGTAACTCGTAGCTGGAAGTTGCATATATGGGAATTGACCGGGCCGCCTGAAGGATGGGAAAATCAATTGCGACAACATCAGGCGGAAGAGCCGGTGTTTGCGATTATTTCCGGATTAGGCAAGCGAACCTGGGCCCCGATCCATCATTTTTGTGAAGAACAGGCGATTCCCTGCATCTTGCCCAATGTTGATTTGCCGGTTGTGCAGGAAAAGGATTATTACTCAATTTATTTTAACAAGGGCGTGCTGCTTGAAGCGCGACTGATCGCCAATGTTCTGCATGAACGCGATGATAAGACAGCGTTGAAAAGAGTCGTGCAAATTTATCGGGAAGGGGATATCGGTGAAGATGTAGTAAAAGAATTTGTAAATGTGGGCGGTGCTACCGGCTTGCAGAGTGTTGTTCATAAATTAAAGTCGGGGTCAGGTCAGCGCGATCTGGTCGAGATACTCAGGCACACCACTATAGGAGACGTTGTTATACTTTGGTTAAGGTCTGAAGAATTAAAAGGTCTGCCCAACGAAGTGGGCAAAAATTATGCTATCTACCTTTCAGGGTTGTTGGGCGGTTTGGAAAATGCGCCACTACCCCAGGCTTGGCGCAAGGTGGCACATATGGTCTATCCGCTGGATACGCCTGAATCACGCAAAGCGCGCATGAATTTTCCACTGGGCTGGCTGAAGATTCGCAAAATTCCGCTCGTAGACGAACTGACGCAAGCCAATACCTATCTCGCCTGCGGGATTATGGCAGAGACGATTACGGAAATGCTGGACAGCTTTGTGCGAGATTATATGATTGAGAGAATTGAAAGTATGGTGAGTTACCGCACTGTAACCGGACATTATCCCAGGCTTGGTCTTGCACCGGAGCAGCGCTTTGCCTCTAAAGGTGGGTATATCATGCATTTTGCCGATAATGATGGCAAACAACTTCTGCCTGAAAGCGATTGGATCGTACCCTGATAATATATTACTGCAATAAAAAACCTGCATGTTATAACACAGCAGGCTTATCTTTATTTAAGTAAATTAGCCTAATTTGAGCCCGTTTGTCGGTTTTTCAAAATGTTAGCTTGCCGGAGATACGTGCTCTGCAAGATAAACAAGTGAATGTCGGTTGTTATTCCAACGTGCTGAATAAATAATATTCTGTATGAAT
>JANXWX010000078.1 GCA_025350915.1 Nitrosomonadales bacterium | reverse complement strand
TTATATTGATCCGAGCGATATAGCAAAGTCTTACGAGGGGTAATCGCTTCGATCACGCCTTGATTCTTCGAGGTGAGTTTGTATTCGACGACATCGCCGACTGCGACATCGCTCTTTTTACCGCGTGTCACGCAATGCAGTTTGATGCCTTCTGCCTGTACCAGATAGTGACGGCCATGCGAGGCGATCACTGTTCCTGTGCTATTTTCTTGCTTAGTCATCAGGAAAAACTTTGCTGATAAATGCCGTCAACTTTGGCTGCGCAAATAAAATCATTTTCAGAGAGTCCGCCGACAGAGTGTGTGGTGTATTCCACTTTGCATTTGTTGTAGCTGATGGTCAGCCCGGGGTGGTGATTTTCCTGGTTTGAGACCCATGCCACAGCATTCACAAAGGACATGGCCTGATGGAAGTTACTGAAGGTTACCGTTTTCCCTATCACCTGACCTTGTTGTGTCCAGCCGTCCAGTTGCGCCAGTAACGAGGAAATTTGTTCCTGCTTTAATGCAGGTGTCCCGGCCGCACAGGGGTTGCATTGTTTTGCAGCCAGACTTGAGGACTTTATTTCTTTTTTCATTTGAATTTATAGTAATTCTTGTTCAGGTAAGCTGACATATTTTCAACGTCATCTTCAAACAGCATCAGGCCAAGATTGGTCGAACAGTTTTGAACTTGTGTTTTTAGTGAGTCTGGAGATTTTATTTTATGATCAGGACGGGTAAACATGCCATTTCCGTCACCACCGAGCATGCTGATATGACAGCTGTTGCATTTGTGCTGGTCAAAAAGTTTCTTGCCGGCAGTTGCATCCGCTTTGGCAAATGGCGTAGCCTGTGAAACAGCATGAACACCCAACAAAATCAGAGTAAGCAATAATTTCTTTTTCATGACACCTCCTTGATTAAAGGGTTTGCAGACGGGAAATACGCACCATCGCCGGTGGGTGCGAGCTGTAAAATTTAGAATATAAAGGATCGGGTGTCAATGTTGAAGCATTGTCCTGATACAGTTTTACCAGCGCGGTGACCAGATCATCTGCGGCAGTTTGCTTGGCTGCGTAGGCATCCGCTTCAAACTCGTGTTTGCGCGAATAGGCCGAGCTAACGGGCTGCAGCAGGAAGCTGAACACAGGCAATACCATAAAGAACAGCAGTAAGGCCAGTGCAGTAGAGTGTGTGCTGACGCCAAGGCCGGTATAAAACCAGTCTGCCTGTATCATCTGCGCGAGCAACCACAAGAAGCCCAAGCTAACAACAAAGGTAAGCACAATGCGTTTGATGACATGGTGGCGCTTGAAATGGCCCAGCTCGTGAGCCAATACCGCATCGATTTCGCCCGGTGTCAGGCGTGCAATCAAGGTATCAAAAAATACGATACGTTTGGTTTTGCCGAAACCGGTGAAGTACGCATTGCCATGGGTGCTGCGTTTGGAGCCATCCATCACAAACAGTCCCTGCGCGGTAAAGCCACACCGGTGCAACAGCGCTTCGATGCGTGTTTTTAGTGAGGCATCTTCAAGCGGCTGAAACTTGTTGAATATCGGTGCGATGAAAGTGGGGTAGATAAACAACAGGAGCAGACTGAAGGATACCCAAACCGTCCAGACATACAGCCACCAGTTATCTCCCATGCGCTCCATCAGCCAAAGCACACCGAGCAACAGGGGAAGGCCAAGTACAGCGCCAAGCAGCATACCCTTAAGCGCATCGAGTACATAAAGTTTCAGGGTCATTTTATTGAAGCCGAAGCGCGCTTCAATTACAAAGGTGCTGTAAAGATTGAATGGTATTTCCAGTACTGAGGTCAGGACCATTACGGATACAATAATTGTCATACCCTGAACGAGCGGATTGGTAAAGGTATGCAGTGACCAGGTGGATATAATCTCCAGGCCGCCCCCTAGCGTAAATGCCAGCAAAATAACAGCTTCGAAAACCGCGTTCAGCATGCTCATTTGAGTTTTGGCACGGGTGTAATCGGCGGCTTTCTGGTGAGATGCCAGTTCGACCTGTGAACTGAACACATCAGGCACTTTATTCCGATTGGCCAAAACGTGTTGCAATTGGCGGCGCGCAAGCCACAGCTTGATCACGGTACTCAACAAAAGTGCAGCTATAAAAAGAGTGGTAAACAGGAAAGCGGTCATTTTGTTAAACTTTAATAGATTGTCGGATAGCACCGTTACAGGTCGTTATGACACAATACACCTTTAACAGTTCATGGAAAGCACAGCAGATTATGGCACAAAATCAGAATTATCTTATCTGGGTTGATATGGAAATGACAGGTCTTGTTCCGGAAACAGACCATATCATAGAAGTGGCTATGGTTATTACGGATAATGACCTCAATACCGTGGCAGAAGGCCCGGTGTTGGTGGTGCATCAGCCGGACAGTATTCTTGACGGTATGGATAACTGGAATAAATCCACCCACGCCAAATCGGGATTAATCGACAGGGTGAGGGCCTCGGTATTGAATGATGCGCAGGTAGAAGAACAAGTTCTCGAATTTCTGAAAGAGTATGTACCAACGCGCACATCGCCTATGTGCGGTAATTCAATCTGCCAGGACAGGCGTTTTATGGCACGCTGGATGCCAAAGCTTGAAGATTATTTTCACTATCGAAATCTGGATGTCAGCACCTTAAAAGAACTTGCAAAACGCTGGAAGCCGGAAATGGCCAAGGGCGTTAAAAAACATGGCAAGCATGAGGCACTGGCAGATATCTATGAATCGATTGAAGAGATGAAGCATTATCGCGAACACTTTATCAAGCTTTAAGTTCAGCATATAGTCGTGCAGTCTCCCCCGCATCTTCTCGTTGATATTTCCTCCCATGGTTTTGGCCATGTAAGCCAGACTTCTGCGGTGGTCAATGAGCTGGTGCGTCTTGTTCCCTCACTGCGGATCACGGTACGCAGCACGGCGCCACACGAGTTTCTGCAGCAGCGTTTTCAATGCGAGTTCGAACATATCCCGGTAACGTTTGATTTCGGCATGAAAATGGCGAATGCGGTGGATGTGCTGGTGGCAGAGAGTGCAGAGGCTTACCGGCAATTTCACGCGGACTGGCGGCAAAAAGTCGAGCGTGAAGCGCAGGTCATGCGTCAACTCAAACCCGACCTGCTGCTGGCCAATGTGCCCTATCTTTCGCTTGCGGCAGCACGAGTTGCAAAGGTACATGCTGTAGGCATGTGCTGCCTGAACTGGGCTGATATTTACCAACACTATTGTGCTGAATATAAAGGCAGCCAGGAGATACACGAACAAATGGTGGAGGCGTATCGCAGTGCTGAACACTTCCTGAAAGTACAGCCAGCGATGGACATGCCTGAATTAAACAATATGAGAAGCATTCAACCTATTGCCCGAAGCGGAAGGCAACTACGTTGTCATATCGCTGCGAATTCCAGCCAGATTGAAGGAGAAAGGCTGGTGATGGTGGCGATGGGCGGGATGGAGTTTAAATTGCCCATGCAGAACTGGCCGGTTTTGCCGGGTGTGCGCTGGATCGTTCCGCAATCCTGGGAAATAAGCCGCGATGATGTGACAGTCTTTGAATCTTTGCGCCTTCCGTTTACCGATGTGCTGGCCTCTTGCGATGCCGTAATCACCAAGCCCGGGTATGGCACTTTCACCGAAGCAGCATGTGCAGGCATTCCGCTATTGTATGTAACCCGGCGTGATTGGCCGGAGGAACCCTGTCTGGTGCAATGGCTCCGAGAAAATGCCGCGTGCCTCGAAGTAGAGCGAGATTTTTTGAGGTCAGGTGAGTTGACTGAGGTGCTGGAGAAATTATGGTCGATGCCATTACCTCCCAGACCCGTAGCTACAGGTGCGCTGGAAGCGGCAATGTTTTTGCAAGCCAATTACTTCTGATATTTTCGCAGGTAGATTATTCATGCATCAGCGTTGTTGATGCTGTTTTATTATTACGCAGCATCGTAAACTGGAACAGAAACTCCTTTATCAATATTATTCAAGTACGCTGTTTTTAGGCGTTTTCATTGAAATTCTGACCTTGCGAAAATAATCAGTTTATCCACGCTCAGGGGCACGTCTTGACAGGGGGGGGGCAGAGGCATAGAATCATCCCATGGCACGTCCTATTCGACTTGAGTTTTCTGGCGCAATTTATCATGTCACCACCCGTGGCGATGGGGGGAGTGATGTTTTTATTGATGACCAGGACAGGCTGCAATTTCTTGCAGTATTAAGTGAGGTTGTTTCCCGCACTGGCTGGTTGGTGCATGCTTATGTGCTGATGGACAATCACTATCATTTGTTGATAGAAACACCAACAGGTAATCTTTCACGCGGTATGCGCCAGCTCAATGGCGTTTATACCCAGCGATTCAATAGCACTCATGGCAGTGGTGGTCGGGTGTTTCAAGGGCGCTTCAAGGCAACTCTACTGGAGCGAGAGCCCTATCTGCTTGAACTTTGCCGCTACATTGTGTTGAATCCTCTTAGGTTGAAAGCAGTAAAAAATATCAGCCGCTATCGCTGGAGCAGTTACCGTGCCACAGCAGGAGAAGTGCAGGCCCCCGCCTGGTTAAAGTCGGATTGGTTGCTGAGCCACTTCGGACGAAGTATGCCAGTGGCTCAGCGAAAATATGCCGAATATGTTGAGGTCGGGATAAAGCTACCTTCACCTTTGCTTAAGGTGAAATCACAAGTCTTGTTGGGTAGCACTGCATTCGTGAAAAAAATGAAGCAACATCTTTTGAATAAGGGCGAGAGTAAACGCGATAAAAAAATACCCAGAAGACCCAGCTTGAATGCACTGTTCCAGCCAAAGGTGCACAAGGATAAATCATTGCGTAATGAAGCAATCAAGTTGGCCTATCAGTCATATGGATACACTATGGCTGCCATTGCCGAGGCGGCACAAATCCATTTTTCAACGGTGAGTAAAGTTATCAAAATGGGTGAACAATCCGCTTGAATTTTAGTTTGTTATAGACAAAAAAATGGCAGGGATTTTTCCCTGCCATTTTTTAACTGCTTACCTTACAACTTGATTGTTTCGCCGATCGTCATGGCATTGACTTTTGCCTTGGAGCCTTCAGCTTTTATAGCCTTTTCCAGCGCTTGCGGCGTGCCGCTCAAAATCGGGAAGGTACCAAAATGCATCGGAATAACCATATCAGGATTAACCAGCTTTACGGCCATTGCAGCCCGCTCCGGACCCATCGTGAAATGTCCGCCGATGCAGGCTAACATCACATCTACTTTGTGAAATTGCTTGATCAGTGCCATATCGTTGAAGACATCGGTATCGCCGGTATGGTATATCGTCGGACCATTCTTGACGGTAATCAAAAATCCGCCGGGGTTGCCGCCGTCATGGTTTTTCTTCTCTGCATCTGTTACCGCTGAGCTATGCACTGCAGGGATGAACGCAACTCTCACTTCGCCGTCCAGCAGGGTCAGTTCGCCACCAAAGTTGCCTTCTGTCATCATGCTGGCCTGTGCAGCGGGGAATCCAGCGTTCTGCACCAATGAATTGCCCAAGTCATAAGTGGCAACCAGTTTTGCACCCGTAGCCTTGGCGATGGCGACGCTATCGCCAATATGGTCAGAGTGGCCATGTGACACCAGAATCAGGTCTGCTTTGTTGATCTTGGCCAGATCCTCTTTGCCGTTCTTGTTGGCAGGATTGGTGATCCACGGGTCTATCAACAACACTTTGCCTGAAGGTGTAGTAAGTTTGAAAGCGGCATGACCATACCAGGTTAACTCTGTATTGGCAGCAAAAGACGTGAGAGGCGTGATAAACAGTAGAGTCAAGAGCAGTTTTTTGAATACGTTTTGCATATACATGTGAACTCCTTTCGTTGGTCGGTGAAACAGTGATTAAGCTTTTGCACCTGTTGCGAGGGCACGTAACCGGCTTTGTTCGAGCTGAGCGGGGTCGGGTTTGCCTAGCCACCCCTGCAGATGATCGAAGACAAGGTCAGTCAACGCATGGATCCAGTCGGGCCGTTCGTTCAGGCAGGGGATGTAATGATACTCCCCGCCACCGGCATGCTGAAAATCTTCTTTGCCCTCTTGTGCAATTTCTTCCAGTGTCTCCAGGCAGTCAGAGACAAATCCCGGACAAACCACATCGATACGTTTGGTATGTTGTTTGCCCAGCTCTTGTAGTGTGGCGGTCGTGTAAGGCTTGATCCATTCGGCTTTACCAAAGCGCGACTGAAAACTGATCAGGAACTGGTCCGGACTTAATTTCAGTTCTTCAGCGATCAGGCGTCCGCTCTTGAGGCACTCACAGTGATAGGGGTCACCTTTTTCAAGCGTGTAACGAGGTACGCCATGAAAGCTCATCACCAGCTTTTCGGGGCGGCCGTGCAGTGTCCAGTAATCACGGATATTTTGTGCGGACGCTTTGATATAAGCTGGGTTGTCGTGGAAGTGTTTGATGGTTCGTATCGCTGGCATATTGCGTATTTTCTGCAGTTCGCCAATAACTGCATCAATAGCGGTACCGGTAGCACTGGCAGCATACTGGGGGTAAAGCGGTACCAGCAAGATGCGCTGGCAATTCTGTGCTTTGAGCTTGGCTAATACCTCTGGAATGGAAGGGTTGCCGTAACGCATCGCGTAGTCGATTACCAGTGGTGTAACCTGTGTTTTTTGACCAAGGTATCCCTGTAACAGCATAGCCTGTCGCGAAGTATGCACCTTGAGGGGAGAGCCTTCCGGCAGCCAGATACTGGCATATTTTGCCGCGGATTTTTTCGGGCGCGTGTTGAGGATAATGCCATTGAGAATTAACCACCAGATCGCACGGGGAATTTCAACCACACGCGGGTCACTCAGAAATTCGCGCAGATAAGGTTTGACTGCTTGCGGTGTTGGTGCCTCAGGCGTGCCCAGGTTGATCAACAGGACCGCAGTTTTTTCTGTCGTACCATGAGAGAAGGAGGGTTCGGTTTGATAACGCATAATTTATTGTGTGGAGCAGAGTTTTTAAAAATGAGACAGTGCATTGCTGAGCAGCTTGGCGGTGATGTCTACGATAGGCACCACTTTTTCATAATTCATGCGTTTTGGGCCGACTACCGCGAGTGTGCCAATAATTTTGCCGTCTGCACCATAGGGTGCGCTTACGACACTGCATTCGTCCAGTTCTGCCAAGCCCGATTCCTTGCCCACAAAAATATGCACGCCGGGCGCATGACGGCTAGCATCAAGCAATTGCAATAGCTCGGTCTTTTGCTCGAATACATTAAACAGGCCGCGCAATTTGTTCATATTGGAAGACAGGTCGTTGATGTGCAACAGTTTGCTTTCACCACTGATCACATAGTCTTCATTCCTGCGCGCCATGGCTGCATCGCTGGCGGCCATCGCCGCACTCATCAATGCATGTAGTTCATGCTGTAGTTGATGCAGCTCGGTCTGCATGCGCTGATGAATATCCTGAAATTTACAATCCGCGTAGTGCTGGCTTAAAAAATTTCCCGCTTCGGATAATTGGGATTGCGTGTAATCCTTGGCTGTTAACAGCACACGATTTTCAACTTCACCATCGGGCATCACAATAATCAGCAACACGCGCTTTTCGGCCAGGCGTAGAAATTCTATCTGGCGCACGGTAATTGCGTTGCGCTTGGGTGTGGCCACAACACCGGCATAGTGAGTGAGTTCCGACAGCAAATTTGATGTTTGGGTAATCAAGCGTGACGTGTTGTCAGGTTGTAGCTGGCTTTCAAGTTTTTGTACACGCGCGCTATCCAGCGGTTGTACTACCATCAGTGTGTCGATAAATAAACGATAGCCCAGCGCGGTGGGGATACGGCCTGCCGAGGCATGGGGGCTGGCCACGAGTCCCATTTCCTCTAAATCAGCCATCACATTGCGTATGGTTGCGGGGCTGACTTCAAGCCCCGAGAATTGCTGCAACGTACGAGAGCCCACGGGTTGGCCATCGCTGATATAGCGATCAACCAGAGTTTTCAGCAGGATTTGTGCGCGATCATTAAGCATGGGGATGATACTAACATTCTTCCGTTATGGGATACTTGCTTCCGAGAGGCGCAATATAGGCTACTATAGTTAAAAAATCAGGTAAATTAATCACGCTCGAGTTGTTATATTTCTTTAACCTGGTCGACAAACTGGGGCATGCACAGGAACAAATTGAATTGCCGGAAGGCGTAAATGATGTTGCCGCGTTGCTAAAGCATCTGGGCAAGAATCAAGAAAAGTAACGTGCGGCCTTCGCAAATTCCGGTAAGTTTCATGTCACCATTAACACAAAATTTGTGGATACCGCTGCGACAATCAAGGATGGCGACGAAATTGCATTTTTCCCCAACACCAAATAATTAAGATGTTATGGCACATTCTCAAGTCAATAATCCCTTGCATGGCGTTACTTTGGAGCAAATCCTGAATCATCTGGTTGCTCACTACGGTTGGGTTGAAATGGGCCGTATGATCGAAATTCGCTGTTTTAATGTTGATCCCAGTATCCAGTCAAGTCTGAAATTTCTGCGCCGAACCCCTTGGGCGCGTGCAAAAGTGGAAGCACTTTATCTCCAGGCCACAAAGTAAGCGCTTAAGCTGGCAAGAATGCAGTTGCACAATCCGCTATAATTCGCCCCTTGATCTTTTCTCCGAGTTTGCCATGAGCGTTTTTGCCTGGATAATTACCGCAAGTCTTGCCGGTGGCCTGTTGAGTGTGTTGGGAGCTGCATTACTTGCATTAAATGCACGTTCAGTGCGCTATGTGGGTGCGATGGTCAGTTATGCCATTGGTGCATTGTTGGGCGCGGTATTTCTGGAAATACTGCCTGAAGCGATAAAACTAAGCAGCAATGTTGCAACACTGAGCGCTACGCTACTGGGCGGCATCTTGCTGTTTTTTATTTTGGAAAAACTGGTGCTATGGCGACATTGCCACCATGACCATTGCGAAGCGCATGAACCACCGGTTGTGGTGGAACACGATCATGGGCGTAGCGGCTTGATGATTATGGTGGGAGACACCTTTCACAATTTCGTCGATGGCATCATCATTGCGGCCGCCTTTTTAACCGATATTCAGCTCGGTATCGTCACTTCAATGGCAATTATTGCGCATGAAATACCCCAGGAAGTGGGAGATTTTGCGATTTTGTTGCATTCCGGTTACAGCAAGATCAAGGCTTTAAAATTAAACCTGATCTCCAGTTTCGCTTCAGTCGCCGGTGCAGTTCTCGGATATTTCACCTTGCAGACGATGCAATCGTGGATTTCATCCTTATTGGCTTTGGCCGCAGCCAGCATGATTTATGTGGCAGTGGCTGACCTGATTCCCGGTTTGCACAAACGCACAAAGTTGAGTGACACTATTCAACAGGTAGCGCTGATACTTCTCGGTGTCGGTTCGGTCGCCCTGATGGGCGTACTTTTGCACGAATAGTTTTTATACATTTAGCCTTAATGGCAACTAATATATTTTTCAGGATCACATATGAGTACTAGTACTAACAACCCGCCCAAGGTTGGTTTTATTTCACTGGGTTGTCCCAAGGCGACAGTCGATTCCGAGCGTATCCTTACGCAATTGCGTGCAGAGGGTTATCTTATCTCAAGCAGCTATCAGGATTCCGATCTGGTGGTGGTCAATACCTGCGGCTTTATTGATAGTGCCGTTGCTGAGTCGCTGGATGCGATTGGTGAAGCGCTGGCGGAAAATGGCAAGGTGATTGTCACCGGATGTCTTGGTGCCAAAGGCGATGTGGTGATCAATGCGCATCCCAGTGTGCTGGCCGTGACCGGCCCACACGCGACAGATGAGGTAATGGGCATCGTGCACCAGCATTTGCCCAAGCCGCATGATCCCTATATAGATCTGGTGCCGGCCCAAGGTATACGCCTGACCCCGACACATTTCGCCTATCTGAAGATTTCCGAAGGCTGTAATCACCGTTGCACCTTCTGCATTATTCCGTCGTTGCGCGGCGATCTGGTGAGCCGTCCGATAGGCGATGTCATGCAGGAAGCGGAAAGCCTGGTCAACGCGGGGGTAAAAGAATTGCTGGTGATTTCGCAGGACACCAGTGCCTATGGCGTGGATGTGAAATACCGCACCGGATTCTGGGGCGGCAAGCCGCTTAAAACTCGCATGACAGAACTTGCTGTTGCACTGGGAGAGTTGGGTGTCTGGGTACGATTGCATTATGTGTATCCTTATCCGCATGTGGATGAAGTGATTCCATTGATGGCACAAGGTAAAATCTTGCCCTATCTGGATATTCCGTTTCAGCATGCAAACAAGCGCATCCTTAAATTGATGAAACGCCCGGCCAATGCAGAAAATGTACTGGAGCGGATAAAAAAATGGCGTGCAATCTGTCCTGAAATTACGCTACGCAGCACATTTATTGTGGGCTTTCCCGGGGAGACAGAAGAAGAGTTTGAAGAGCTGCTCGACTTCCTGGAAGAGGCGCAACTGGATCGTGTTGGTGCGTTTATGTATTCACCGGTTGAGGGTGCCGTTGCCAATGAATTGCCTGGTCATATTCCACCCGCAGTGCAGGAAGAACGGTTGGGGCGTTTGATGCAACTGCAAGCCGAAATCAGCGCGGGCCGACTCAAGCTAAAAGTCGGCAAAACTCTGCAGGTGTTAATTGATGAAGTTGATGAGGAAGGTGCCATTGCGCGCAGTTGGGCCGATGCACCGGAAATCGATGGCATGGTCTATATCAATGAGGGGCAGGAACTTGAGGTCGGGCAGTTGGTGACTGTTAAAATCACCCACTCGGATGAACATGATTTGTGGGCTGAGGTGATTTAAGCATTCCAGTAAGGCTTAAGCAGAGGCGTTAAGCTAAATCGACTACAAACAGCAGGGCGGTCAGCGTTTTCTTATTGATGGTTTAGTGTGCATTGAGCTAGGTTAGCGTAGTTGAAATTTCCATAATTCAGATGATATAAAGGTATATCTGTAAAGTGATTTCGTGAACCGGCCTTATAAAATTGTCGCTGCCTATTGTTTTCCACCCAAGGTCAAAAGCTTTTGGTTTGTCGCAGTGAGTTTTGCAACCATGATATTCAGGAAAGCTTTGGCGAAGCATGCTTGCAGACGATCACTTGCTTTGTGCAGAGAGTCACCATTAATTTCAATCAGGTTGAGCGGTGTTTTGGCCGTAACGGTAGCCAGACGAATATGCCGTACTTCATCCAGGTAGGCTAACTCGCCAAAACAGTCGCCCTTGCGCAGGTTGCTAAGTTCAACACCACTTTTGGTGACCACGGCATCACCATAGATAATGATGTAAAAACTGCTGCTGACATCACCCTCCTTGACGATGACTTCTCCCGGCCGGCGCTGCTGCCAGCGGCTTATACCTACGGTTTCCCAAACTTCAATGTCAGAGAATTGATCAAAGAACGCCAGATTGCGAATAATCCCGAAAAGTGAGCTGTCAAAACGCGTATCTTCGGGACGCACAACCTGGGGTAATGCCAAAGCAAGATCGTCACAAAATTCTTTCCATGAACCATAGCGATGTTCTTTATCGGGGTGCATAGCCCGGTTAACCGCAAAGCGCAGGGCCTGCGGGATACCCTGACGGCGGCTCTCCAAAGGCACGGCTTCACCGTGTAATTTCTGGTAAATAAGTGCATCTTTTGAATTTGCTGTAAACGGCAAAGTGCCCGTCAGCAATTGGTATGCCATGACCCCCACGGCATAAATATCGGACTGGATAGTGGGGCGTGATTGCCTGAAATGTTCCGGGGCCATGAAAGGCAAGGTACCAACCGTGTCAACCTGGGTCACATCGGAATTAAGCAAGAATGCAGAGCCAAAATCAGATATTTTGACCGCATTGTCACCACCCAAAAGTACGTTTGAGGGTTTGATATCACGATGTAGCACCCCGGTTTTATTGGCGTAGTCGAGGGCATTGCATACTTTGTAGAGTATATCGATCAGACGATCCAGAGGGAGGAGCTTGTCTGGTGTTGTATATTGCTTAAGCGTGCCGCCTGACACGTATTCCATTACAAGGTAATCGAACTCATCTGAATTTCCATACTCAATGACATGCACAATAAATGGGTGAGAGAGCTTTCCAGCCAAACGTGTTTCATTGAGCCACATTCTGCGGTTGCGCACGCCGTCTTCATCATCCTCAAACAGATTTAATTGTGTCAGCTTGAGTGCAACGACTTTATGCAGAAAGTTGTCATAGGCGAGATATACCACACCGGTGGCACCTTTACCCAGTTCCGTTTTCATATCAAAACGGGTACGGAAATTTTCAGTTGGATTGGCCATTGAATATTTTCAGTAAGATTAAGTCGTTTAAATCGAGCCGCTACTTATCACTACTCATATATTATTACAAAAATCTATGCTGGGGGTTGCTATCAACAGCTTTATGGTAAGCAATCAAGCTTGACCTAAGGGGTATGAAAATTTCAGGCTGATGCTGATACAATAGCTTCATGACTATTTATGCATTTTTTGCAGTCGGACTAGGTGCTGCTTTTGGTGCTTGGTTGCGCTGGGGCATGGGGTTGTGGCTTAATCCCGTTTTGCCGCAACTGCCGATGGGCACATTAGCCGTCAATCTTGTGGGTGGTTATCTCATAGGCTTGGCAGTCGCTTTCTTTATGCAGCATCCCGGCTTATCCCCCGAATGGCGTTTACTTGTCATTACAGGTTTTTTGGGTGGCCTCACAACTTTCTCCACCTTTTCAGCTGAATCAGTCTCATTGTTATTGCGTGGACAATATATCTGGACACTTGCTATCGTGGCTGCACATTTGGGTGGCTCGTTGCTGATGACCGTATTGGGTATGCAAACTTTTAAATGGTTGCATCAGTAGAAAGGAAGTGACATGAATACGGTATGTCTCAAATTTTATGTATCCGAGAAGCGTCGCCACGACGGAAAAATATTGTACGAATGGTTGCTGGAAGAGGCAAAAAAGCTGGGTGCGCCTGGAGGGTTCTCGTTTCGCGCAATGGCCGGATTTGGCCGACACGGACGCATGCACGAGGAAACTTTTTTTGAGCTGGCTGGCGAAATGCCGGTGCAAGTCGAATTTGTACTGGATGCGGCGTTGGCCGACAAGTTTATCGAGTCAATGCGTTCATATAAGCTGAACTTGTTTTATGTTCGCTATGCAGTAGAGTCGGGGCTGGTTTGAAGTTGCAAGCTTATTGAAGTATGCCAAGTTCAACGGGCCAGTGATTAAAAGTGGTTTTTGGGATTGCAGTAATGTAACTTTTTGACGGGTTAAACCTATTGGTAGTGGGTATCGTCAAGTGAAAAAACAAAAAAATAGCGGCCTTCAAGCCGCCACTTTTTTTGCATTTGATTTGTAAGTATTGGTGCAGCTAAGCGTAATGCTCAACCATATATTTTTTGCAGAAATAACTCCATATCCACTGCGGCAAGTTCCGCAGGAAAAGATTGATGTTTTTCTTCAGGTACAAGCAGGGTTAAACCAATCACCGGATTCCATCCTGAGCACAGGACTTCATCGCCATATTCAGCTATCTCGGTTTCTTTGCGTTCAATATTGCCTTGACCCATATTCATTGTCATGACACCCATGGCACACCTCCACTTATTTTGGTTAAGGTTAAACTGCAACCTTGTAAACATCATAACGGAAATTTTGGCAAAAGGTTTACAGGATAATTAAATTAATTTTTGAGCAAAGCCGTGCTTGTAGCACAGGCGTTGGCGTTGATGGTGTTGTGGCAATAAACCGATTGCGATAAGCGGTCTAAACGACAAGACAAAAGGCGTGAAATACGCTGCTAGGATTGTATGTCCAGCAGTCAGGCTTGCCGTCTATTGATTGAGATGTATTCTTGTTAACGGTTAGTGTTTTTCAAGCACAGCTTAGATAAATATTTACAGTGACAAAATACTGCCGGAACATGTTTGCGCTTGTTCCAGTCTGGCTATTGCTGGTTGTAAATTAAGACCCGTTTTTTCTTTTAATGCAGTTGCCTGTTCTTTAAGATCACCGATTGAAATGGAGACAGGTTCGCCGCTGGCGGCAAAAGCGATGGTGTTGCCACTATCGCAGGAAGGAAAGGCCAGTGCCCGACCTTCAAATGCATTGCTGATGCGCTCAACACTATCCTTGAAACCATGACTGCGGCCAAGAAGATTGACAGCCATGATGCCGTTGTTGCTCAGGTGGGCACGTGCCGCCTGATAGAACGGCAGGGTGTCGAGTCCGCCGGCACGCGCTTCGGCGTCAAAGCCATCAACCAGTATCAAATCCCAGGTTTTGTCGCT
>JANXWX010000075.1 GCA_025350915.1 Nitrosomonadales bacterium | reverse complement strand
CCCGCTTCCAGCAACACCATATCACCGGGCACCAGCTCGCTGGCTGGTAGCGTGATGATCTCGCCATCGCGCCGAATTTTTGCGCTCACCGCAGCCATCGCTTTAAGCGCAGCGATCGCGCGTTCAGCACGATATTCCTGCACAAACCCGATAACGGCATTCAAAAACACGATGACGATAATTGCGATGGTGTCACTGACGTCGCCGATTACCCCGGAGATGATGGCCGCGCAAATCAATACCAGGATCATGAAATCGGCGAATTGATCGAACAACATGCGCAGCAGGCTGCGCTTTTGTTTTTCCTGCAACACATTGCGGCCATAAAGTGCCAGGCGCTGCTCTGCCTCTATAACAGTAAGCCCGGCAAGTGCATCGGCCTCAAGATTGCGTGATGTTTCTTCTGCAGTCAGAAGATGCCAGGCCGCAGTTGGCTGTTTGCTATGTGATGGGGGTTTCACTTGAATACATTTACTCCATATGACTTCAGGATAGCCGTTTATTCCGCGTACAAATAAATGACATAGGTGTTAAGCAGATAAAGCGAAAACAGAAACAGACTTGCCCAGCCTACAGTTTTGAACACACGTGTTTTAGGCCGGTAAAGCAAACCGACAATTGCAACCCCTGTCATCATAATCGCGGAAAATGCCGTCACTGCATGCGAAGGAGAAACAAAGGAAAGTATGGGGCCGGGTGTATATAAAATACCGTCTATTGCAAGAATCAAGATATCAAACAGATTGCTACCCAACACGTTGGCGATAGCCATATCGATGGCACCGATACGCAGGGCACCGATGGCGACAGCTATTTCGGGCACCGATGTAGCGAATGCAACAAAGAGTGTGCCCACAAAACTTTCATGCCAGCCCATGAGTCCGGCTATTGACCTGCCGACAAATGGCAGCCACAACGCTGCCGTTACCACAATGCTTGCGGCACCTGCATAATTTAACCAAGCCTGCTTGAGTGTCAGATCCGGATAACGCTCGGCCGCACCTTCAGATGTTGCACTGATATGTTCACGTTCATAGCGAAACACTGTGCGCATGGCTACCGCATACAGAATAATTATAATCGGGGTATACATGCCGACATGCCACAAGGCAGGCAGGGTACCATTGGCAGACAGCAACACATTGAAGCCTGCAAAACCAATCAGCACAACACCAAAGCCGGCCGACAACACATGCCCCTGACTTGCCAGTGTATAGACTGACTGTTTGCGATATAGAAAATCCAGCACCACAATGATCAGCAATTGAATACACAACTTCCGAGCACATCACCCACCGCTATATCAGGTGCATTGGCGATGGAGACCGAACTGATGCCGGTAACGAGTTCAGGCAGTGAGGTCACTGATGCCATTAAAATCAGACCGATCCAGGTTCCGCCCATGCCGGTTTTTTCGGCGATGACATCACCGTGGATGGACAGCTTAAACCCGCCCCATCCAATCAGGGCGAGACAAACTACAAATTGCATCCATACATTAATCAGTGCCAACATCCTTCATTCCCCGTGTAATTGAGCGTAACTTAATTATGGTGCAATCTCGGTGGACACACCAAGACTGTGAATCAGGTGAACGAATGTTAACAGCATGAGGGGAAAAAAATCTAGCGGTTTGACCGCTTAATGTGATTAAAAAATAATTTGTGCAATTGAAGTTATGCGCTATCACTGGTGTGATTGCGAATACCGGACTTTGAGCCCGCATTTGAAAAACGGAGAAGCAACGAAAAAATTATACGAAGGTGTCGATCTTTGTTTTGACAGCGTCCTGATTGTCATATGCATTCTTGACAATGGATTGATGATCGTCCGACTTAGAGTTGAGATGATTTTCCTGCAGTTGAATATCCAACCGAGCCTGCTGAGCCATATTCTGGGCTTTTGCCGCAACACTACGATCAACAGCTGAAGGATCAGCAGGGGCAAGCGCTGCATTCCTGATTAACTCTGCCCGAGCCAGTGTTTCTTCTGGCGTGTGTCCTGGAGAGGTGTCAATCCTGACATCACCAGCTACCGCATAATTGACGCCGTTCGGGCCTCTTTCATAAGTAAATGAAGCACTGGAAACATCCAGCCCTGCTGCGGCCGAAAGGTGTGCCTGCTCATGCTGGTGAACCTGCGTATCGCGCGCTTTTAATTTGCTGATTTGCACCAGCTCCTCTGCCTTGAGCTCGGTGGAGCTGCTATGCAGGCCTTTTTTGCTGGCAACTTCGGTTTCAGGTTTAAAAGTATCGGGATATGAAGGCGGCAAACGGGCAGCCGCAACCAGTTTTAAGTTGGTTTGATCGGTTGAGGTTGATGAATTAATCGTACTTCCCATGGCACTCACTCCGCATCAATGCATGTGACGTGACTCAGGCAGCGATATTAATCACCGTGCCAACCTTCTGGCCATTGGTATTAACAGTTGGTT
>JANXWX010000071.1 GCA_025350915.1 Nitrosomonadales bacterium | reverse complement strand
CCGCTTTCTCGCCAGCGAATACTCCACCGGTAAGACCCATGCTGGCCGCATCGATTCTCTCGGGCTGGACGAAAACAATTGTCCTGTGATACTGGAATACAAACGCTCAACTGGTGAAAATGTCATCAATCAGGGTCTGTTCTACATGGACTGGATGATGGATCACCAAGCTGAGTTTAAGCTGCTGGTGATGGATAAGCTGGGTAAGAATGCGACCGACAGTATTGATTGGAGTGCACCACGTTTGGTTTGTATCGCAGCAGACTTTACTAAGTATGACGCTCACGCCGTACAGCAGATCAACCGCAACATCGAGTTGATCCGTTACCGTAGGTTTGGAGAAGAGCTGTTATTGCTGGAGTTGGTGAATGCCACTAGTGCTGGTAATGGGGGGGCAGGTAAAAAATCCGTTAAGGTAATTAAAGCTGTAAAAGACACTGAAAAGACCCGCATAGGTGACAAGACCTACGCCGAGTCTTTTGAGTTACTTTCTGACCCACTCCGAGAATTACTTGCCTCATTGGAAGATTACATCATCTCGTTGGGTGATGATGTGCAGAAGAAAGAGCTGAAGCTCTATGTTGCCTTCAAGCGCCTTAAAAATTTCGCCACTGTGGTGCTGCAGAAAAATCGTTTATTACTTTATCTGCATTTAAATCCATCACAGCTTGGCGCGCTACCAACTATCGCTCGCGACGTAAGCCAAAGCGGCCATTGGGGTACAGGTGACCTTGAGGTGGCCATTACTGGCGCCGCCGACCTGGACCTTGCCAAACCGCTAATCCGCATGGCCTATGAAGGACGATAGGCATTTCTT
Source organism: Nitrosomonadales bacterium (assembly GCA_025350915.1). Lineage (GTDB taxonomy): Bacteria > Pseudomonadota > Gammaproteobacteria > Burkholderiales > Gallionellaceae > 39-52-133. Next base: position 1,843 of record JANXWX010000071.1, on the reverse strand, counting down.
ACATTACTATGTGCTCATTATTTTGATTGCCAGTCTGTAATGGATAACACATCTAATCCCGAATATTTGAGAACTATTGATCATGTCTGTGAGCCAGATCGAAGATCAATACAGCTGGTTTCGGTAAATATTCAGACCGGAATGATCAAGGATGCAAATTTAACAGATCAGCACTCTGCAATTTCAAGATTTGTTTTGAATAAAGATGTTCCAGAAGAAATAAGGATACATTTTGAAACATCAAAGAATCTATATCTCTATGCTTGGTTTGTCTTTCGGTTTTATCCTGTAGCAGAGCAACAAGCGCTGGCCAGTCTTGAATTTGCATTGCGGGCATACCTAAAAGAGTTTGTGGGATGGTATATTGTTCAGCACCGCAATGGGCAAGAGCCTGGGCTTGGTGCTTTGCTAAAACATGCAATCAAGCAACAGGTTTTGCGCAATGAAGCATTTTCTTGCCGTGATCGCTGGGCATTAAAATTTGCACAGAATAGATACCGATTTGAGAAAATGAAAAAAATGATGGATGAGAATATAGATTCAATGGAAATGGATGAATCTACTGTGCAGGCAAGTGAAGCGGATTTTAATTATGATTGGCTCGGTGCTTTTATTGATTCTATTCCAGCAATACGAAATGATTATGCGCATGGAAGCAAGACGCTTAAACATTCTGTATTGCATACATTCGAAGTGGTAACAGAAATAATTAATCAATTGTACCCAGAAAATAGGGCCGGATCTGTTCGGTAAATAAATGTAATTTTGAATCTGGAGTAGCAGATAAATCAGTGCGTAAGAGAAACTTATAGATGGATGATTACCGCCTGATCGTGGCGGTGCATTACAACCGGGGAATGATGTATATCCGCTTTGTTGGAACCCATGCAGAATATGACGCGCTGGACGCGGGGAGGGTGTAACAATGGAACTTAAGCCGATTAGAACCAAAGCCGAATACAAGGTCGCCTTGCGCGAGATTGAGGCATTATTTGATGTGCCCGATAAAACACCCGAAGCGGACAGGCTGGAAGTGTTGGTCATGCTGGTGGAAAAGTACGAAGCCCAGCATTACCCCATCCCCGCGCCAGATCCCATAGATTTTTTGAACTACGCGATGGAAGCACGCGGGCTGACTCGCAAGGATTTGGAGTTATATATCGGTAGCCGTGGCCTGGTGGCCGAAGTGTTGAACCGCGCCCGTCCCCTTACCCTGGCGATGATCCGGCGACTGGCGGAAGGCCTCAAGCTGCCAGCGGATGTACTGATAGCGGATTACGAGCTGAGACACGCCGCATAGGAAAATTAAATATTGCACCCCCATACAAACAATATGTCAAAAACAACACTGACGGTTGAAAAATTCCGCGAGGGCGAGGAGAAAAAATTTCTCATCAGCTCACCCAAAGAAATACAGCTCATCTTGCAAGCGCTTGCACAGAAAAAATCGAGCGCCATGCTGTATATCAATGATGGCGGGCATTTTATAAAAACCGTCATTTTGGCTGCCAACGCTCAGGGACTATGGCTGGATGTTGGCCCCAGTGATGTGGACAATGAGTCGGTATTGCTGAATGACACCATCACCCTGGTCACCATGCACCAGGGTGCCAAAGTGCAGTTTGAATGCCAACATATCGAATTGGCGATGATTGCGTCGCTACCCGCATTCTTCTGTCCCCTGCCTGCAAAAATGGTGAGGTTACAGCGAAGAGAATATTTCCGCCTGCTCATTCCTGTTGATGTTCCACTGAAATGCGTTATCCCGCCCAAAACCGACAAACCCGTACAACAGGATGAAGTTACCATCATGGATATTAGCGTGGGAGGCATCGCCCTCGTG
>JANXWX010000053.1 GCA_025350915.1 Nitrosomonadales bacterium | reverse complement strand
GGACAACGCCAGATATCACCACGCCGTTTTGCTGGCGCCTTTCCTGCGCAGATACCGCAAGGTGATGAGATTGTTGTTCCTGCCGCCGTACAGTCCGCAGCTCGCGCCAATCGAACGAGTTTGGAAGCTCGCCCGACGAAGCGCCACGCACAACCGGTTCTTTGCAACACTCGCAGAAGTGCTCGATACGGTCGAAACTTGTTTCAATCGCTGGCGAAAACCCAATCCGGTGCTGCGCAGATTATGCGGCATTATTTAAGACGCTATGTTTAGTTTAACTGCCGGTGGACTGTACTAATCGGGTGAGGTTTAAATTATTTGAGATTGAGACTAGTTCACTTCTGCATAAGAATATTTACTGACGGGAATGAAGGTGCTTCCGAATTTAATATAGTTCAAACCTACTAGATGATTGGTCGTTTTCTCTCATGCGAACAACCGAGGGCCTGCTTATACTGCCTACCTGAAAAATTCAATAAATTAGACGCTACGTGATTTGGAAGCGTTTGGTTTTAGATAATTAAAGGTTGTCGCCATGAAACTTATAATCGCTATCTACTGTGGACCCCTCCATCAAGACAATAATGCATCGATGTTGCCACTCATAGCGGCATGAGTATGACAGGTGGTGGAACAATGCTGTTGTTTGTTCTGATCGGCTATAACATGGCCCGATTCAAATCGACAGAATTTATTGAAGGAAGGGTATGGCAGTGGTTGAAATCTTATGCGGTAATTATCCTGATACCGTATTTTATTTTTATGGCGATGTACATGGAGGCGAACAAATTTTTTGATATTTATGAACTATTGCTGAGCGAGAACCTGATCAATGCCAAAAGGTCGATACTCTTCCCGTTCTGGTTTGTTCAGTCATTGCTGCAATGTCTGGTTTTGTTTGGGATTATTTTTTCAGTACCTGCCTTGCGTCGGTATGCGTCAAAGTCACCGGTTGTGTTTTCATATTCCTTGCTGGCGTGTCTGATTGCCATTCGAATTGCATATCCCGTGTTTTGGGATACGTCACCTCTGAACGATTTGGTACCTTTAAGATTCATGGCGGTTTTATGGTTGGGCTGGTGTTTCTATTTTGTCGAGAATCTCCGGCAGAAGATGATCTTGTGTGTGATAGGGATTGGTTTTGCATTTCTTGACACAGGGTTGTCAGCGGGTTTCAATGCTACATTTTTTGACATCGCTTTGTCAGGGTCGACAAAATGGCTGGTGATTGGCAGTATCTTACTTGCCTTCCTTCCCCGTATTCCCATTCCCCCCATGTTCAAAAATATTATTAACGATATGGGCGCGGCAACGTTGTATATTTTCATATTTAATGGGGTGATAATAAAACTATTGGAATATGCGCTTCACATTGAATCAAATGCTATCGTATTCGGTTTAACCATGGTTGCTTCCCTGGCAGTATGGTGGGTAATGGAGCGTTTAAAACTGATCGCAAGGTTGCAGGCACTAGTAAATGCAAAAGGGTAAAAATCACCCATGAAGCTGCCAGCTGAAAAGTTGGAGAAACTCTGAGCAGGCTCACACCAAAATGACATTCATCAGAATGTGGCATTACTTCGAGACACTTTTAATTGGTTTGTTCGACTGTAATCAACGGCACCAGCAGGTTCTTTGCCACATAGTCTGATGCAATAGGCGTTAGGTGTCCCTCATCAAAGGCCGTCAGTCCAGTTTGCTTGTCCTCGCCAAGGTAAGTCAGGCAACCTTCGTGATCGCAAAATAAATTAATAATATTGGCATAAACCTTAGATCCGGAACTTTGAAAATTCTTTTGTAAATATAAATTTTGCTCCAGTACTCGATGGTTAACTCCAATGTATGTTCTTCTTGGTGTGGGTCTCCATAATTTTCTAACTATTATTTTAGGTAGCTCCGTGGTCCAGTGGGGAGTCGGACCTGTAAAAATAATTTTGTTCACACCCCATGCCTTAAGTTTATTTTCAACTCCAATAAAATACTCCAGGGTGTGCCCCAGGTTTCTGGCGACGATCACTACATCTGGCTTTGTATCTTTTATCGTCTTAATGGCAAACCAATTGGATTGTTGACAGTAAGAGAGTGTTGAGGACTCGGTAGTGTTTACATCGGGTATGCAACCAGAACTGGAAACTTGTAAAATTTGCCAATCGTGAGGTATGTTGTTTTTTATTCCAGAATACAATTGCTGGCCGTGTGAGTCACCCCAGATAAAAACAGAATGACTGTAAGCGTTGTTTCTTACATAGCAACTTTCGTCAATTTTGGGTGTAGGGAGAACGGTTCCTCGACCTTCTTTAAATGCGGCTTGATTGTAAAAATCGCATTCATACCTGAATTTTTCGGGCATATTTACGCTGGTAAAATAGTGCATCTCCGGAATTCTGTTATTAAAGTAATCGAGATATCGATCTCTTTCTGCAAAATGTGCTCTGCCGAAAGCTTCGCTCCCGTCCATGCCGTTTTTCTTGAACACAAGATAAGATGTGCCGCCAACACAGATCATTATTATAATCATTGTAATAACTTTCTTGCCAGAGTGTTTGCCAAAGCGAACAGGTTTTTCAATGAACTTGTAAGTAAGCCATGCGAGCACGATTGAAGCAATCACCAAACCTGTGCGTGTTAAAGTCGAAGTGGTTTCACTGGTTTGTATTGCGGCGAAAGAAAGTAAAGACCAGTGCCATAAATAAAGCGGGTAACTAATTAATCCAAACCATACGAATAACTTGTTTGATAAGACATGTACGTTGAACCAGGCCGCAGGCCCTGCTGAAATAACAAAGAAAGCTCCAAAGGTTGGCAGCAATGCCCACCATCCCGGAAATGCGCGCTCGTTATTAATGAATATCATGCCGAGCAAAAGCAAAACAAAACCAAAAGTTGATTGCATATTTTGATATTGATTACTCAAGTGTGGTTTGTGCAGGGTTATATAAGCCAATAAACTGCCTATCATCAATTCCCAAAAGCGAGGCAATGGCATGTAAAAAGCTGCGCTCGGATTTGCACTTGTTGCGTATATGTTTATCGCGAATGAAATCGTTGCAATAGTTGCCGTAACTGCAACAAAACTCCACTTTCGCTTCCATACAAATGCCAGGAACAGGGGCCAAAAGATATAGAATTGTTCTTCAACTGCAAGGCTCCACAAGTGCAACAGTGGTTTTAATTCTGAGCTGGTATCAAAATAGCCGCTTTCGCGCCACAAAATTATATTGGACAAAAAGGTGACGCCACCTACAATGTGCTTGCTTAGCGCCCTGTACTCCTCAGACATTAAAATAAACCAGCCAACAATTAAACTGGAAATTAAAACGAGAAGAAGTGCAGGAAATATACGTTTAATACGTCGGCGGTAAAATTCAATCAAACTAAAGCTGTTATGCTCGAGGTTGGAAAAAATAATGCTTGATATCAGAAATCCAGAAATAACAAAGAAAATATCTACGCCTATAAAGCCGCTCGCAATCAAGTTTGGAAATGCATGGAAAGCAACTACTGATAGTACTGCGACCGCACGCAAGCCATCTATGTCCGGGCGATAAGTGGGGTGCGTGAGCTGTTTGTTTTGTTCTATCATGTCTGTAGTTTTATATATAATCTGAGTGTATAGTTGCGAGAATGTATACTTTTTTCTGTTTTATTGAAAGTAATGGTGGACTTGCTAGATAGCATAAGTATTTTGGCTGTTCAATTACTTATGATAACAAACTGTATGCAACCGTTACTCTTTTGGAAACTTGCCACTAAGTAATGAAACAATATAATTTAACGTGGCTTCGTGAATGTGTATCTCCATCCCTGCGTTATGAAATAAGAAGAATAGTTAACTGGTTACAAGAGCAGCTTGGTCGTGCACAGTTTTGGAACTGGGAGATTGCCAGATTTTCACTTCGTGCAGATAGTCCATTCGAGATTTTCTATATAGGACGTAAAGCACAGAGGGACTTTGCAATGTCGCTTCTGAATGCGGTTCGAGATGTTGATGGCACTTTAACAAAAGATTGGGGCAAAGATCGGAGGGTGATAATCAGCGAAATAGCTGTTCCAGGAACATTGTGCATACCCTCGATCCTAAGTTCTATCGTGCCGCTCGGTAGACCAATTGAAGAGATCACATCGAGTTTTCACAGTCAATTACGTCGTGAATTACCAAAAAAACGGAAAAGCTATCGCATGCAACAGGTGCTGGATAGCACCGAGATTGAACGTGTAGATCGAGAAATGTTGCGGCCTTATGCAAATGCAAGGCATGGTAAAGGCGCAGCTCAAATTGAGTTGGAAGAAGTTAAAAGAATGGCCCAAACGTATGGGCGGCTAGACCTTCTGCTATTGGGAGACGAGGTAGTGGGTTGTCAACAGGGACACGTCATTACGCGTGCAGGGAAGAGTTACTGGAGTACGAACCGCTGTGGGTATCCGGAGACGGTGTTTTCAGACCCCAAGCGGTTGCGTGATTCCAACTCCATGAATATATATCTAGCGATGGAATGGGCTATCGATAATGGTTTCGATTATTATGATATTGGCGGTTCTTTGGGACGGCCTGGTGATGGTCTGCTCGAGTGGAAAAGACGCAGGGGAGGGGAGCTGGATACGATGGGTAATAGTGTGTATTTTCACATACGACTACCCAAAATTGGCGCGGCTCAATTTTTATGGGATGCACCGCTGTTTGCTGTTGAGCGTCATAAATTGAGGCTTCATCTCGGACTGCCGAGCGAAGCAAGCGACGAAGAGTTTACGAACCGTTATCGTGAAATGGGGTTTGGGGGATTATTCAAAGTTTGCCTTCACTGCGCCAAACCGCCGGGTGAGCATATACTTGAGATGCTGCACAGTATTTACGCACACCATAAAATTCCCCCGCGTGTGGAAATCATACAGTCCACTTGAAGTGGTTTTGATTCAAATGAGGCTGTGCTTTAAGAAAATGGCTGAAAAATGGTTTTTTGTTTTCATGTGGATGCGCATGCGTTGCTTTATCGACTCCAGAAATTAATTAATTGTAGTAGCGACCAGATTGAAACAATACACCTCTCACCTATACCGACAATTTACAACTCCTTCCTTTCGTTTCGAACTACGCGAAACAATTGCATGGCTGCGAGATCAGTTTGTTCGATTACACTTATGGAACTGGGAGATCACAAGATTTCCGCATGCCAGTAATAAGTCTTACGACATTATTTATATAGGGCGCAAAGCCAGACGCGGCTTGGCAAAATCTATTCTGGGTATCAATTACGACGATAATGCAAGTTATCCGGAAGGTTCTTTATCAAATCGGAAAGTGTTAGTCAGCGAAATGCCTGTTCCGGGAGCATTGCAAGTGCCATGGTACTTGATCACTATCATCCCGCTCGGGCATCCGCTCGAAGAGCTTACGGCAAGGTACGACAAAAAACTGCGCCAATTGTTACGCAATGCACGAGAACGTTATCACACGCAACAGGCGTTGGACGATGAAGATATTGACCGCGCGAATAGGGAGTTGCTGATGCCCTACGCAACAGCTCGGCGCGGTGATGGAGCTGTACAGTTGCAACCGGATGAGGTGCGAAGAATAGCACAAGAGACAGGACGACTTGATTTGTTGTATAGGGAGGGAGAGTTGGTGGGTTGCCATCTGGGATATCCAATTTTCAGATCGGGAAAGCGTTATTGGGTCGGCTTGCGTGTCGGGTTTACCGATGTCGTCTTTTCAGATTCCAAACGGCTGCACGAAGCAAACTCGATAAACAACTACCTCGCGCTTGAATGGGCTGTTAAAAATGGATTTGATTATTACGATAACGGAACGTGTCTTGCGCGTCCGGATGACGGATTGCTACAGTGGAAAAGACGAAGAGGGGGCGCTGTCGACAAGACAGGTAACCATATCTATTTTTATGTTCGCTTACCAAAAGATGGCGTGGCTCAGTTTCTCTGGGATGCGCCGCTATTCGCCGTCGAGCGCCATCATTTGACACTTCATCTCGGGGTGCCGGATGGAGCAAACAATGATGAGGTGGCGAGTCGTTACCGCGATATGGGATTTGGAGGGCTATTTAAGGTGTATCTGCATTGTGCCAAACCTGTTGAAGGCAATCTTATCGGTATGCTGAGTGAATTATACAAACATGAGAAATCGCCACCTAGCTTGGAAGTTATTTCATCCACTTAAGCAGGTTCGGATTCAATAAATATATCTTGAAAAATTTGGGTGAAAGCTAATTTGTATTAACTTGCGTAAAGAAAGAAAATAAAATGTCAGGTATTCATATTGAAACGAGTAGAAAGTGTTCAAGCTGGAGTTTTGCCGCTATAACACACATTCTAAAAACAAAACTTGCCCGTATACCTTCACGTACTTTGGAAAGCGTTGCTGTTAAGTCTTGGGAAATCGCACCAAATGTTACCTCGGTGACTCCACCTGCTTATTTTCTTCCTGATCAGATTGAACGAATAACCGGATGGCGTTTTGCTAATGAACATCCGCGTCGTGTAGTTGAGGGTGGTATAACGATTGACCATGGTTCAACTCGTGGCTTTTTGCTCAAAGATGTTTGGCTAATTGATGGCGCATTTTATAAAGATGATGCCCACTCCTGGATGTCGCCCCGCTCCAGCCGGTTGCCACGGATACATATAGATAACGAGATTGACCGAGGAGCGGTTTACTGTACCGCGGGAGGTAACAAGTGGTTTGGGTCTTGGTTAATGGATGACTGTGTAACCTATCCACTTGCCTGTGCCGAGGGCATTCCTGTTACTACAAAAAAAGAAACTAATCTCCACGCTCCTGGCTATGAAAATTGGCTCAACATGAAACCGGCACGCGTAAATAATACATTTTTTCGAGAGCTGGTAATTTTTGGAGATTTAAACAATAACCAGCATAAACATCAACGGTTTCGCACCTTAAAAGAACGATTGCTTTCACATGTCAATGTTAGTGCACACCCCGGTGTGTTTCTTTTACGGGGCGCGAGCGGAGACCCTAGATTGCTGCAAAATGAAATGGAACTTGCGGAATATTTGCGAGATCGGCGAGGATTTCGCATTCTGGATACTACCAAAATTGCAGTTCCAGACATCGTGGCTGCCTGTGCTGGTGCCAGAACGGTAGTGGGGGTAGAAGGTAGCCAACTCATCCATGGCGTCATTTTGCTTCAGCCCGGCTGCTCAATATTGACCTTGCAACCACCTGATAGGTTTGTTAGTTCATACAAACATGTAGCTGATAGAGAGCAAAATCATTTTGGTTTTGTGGTCGGTAAAACCAAGGGTGAAGCCTTTTATATCGATCCTGTTGAAGTAGAACGAACTCTTGATCTTTTTCCAGCATAACACTGCACCGTCTGGACTCACCATTGTGAAAAAATTAACTTTTAAAGCTGGGTACAACACCTCGTATAGGCTAGCAAGTTAATCACATCGAAGTCTAACTAGTTCTTAAGTCGCGGCAATCAAGGCTCACCCACCCCAAGTTTACCTAAATAGATAATTGCAATTCTGCATAACTCTTTAAATACAAACTATTACAAAAACTCCGCACGGTCTTTATGACCAATCTGAGTGTGTTTGTATATTTTCTGGAATTAAAAATTTTCTGTTACAACAAATTTGACTATTAGTTTAACCAAGTAATGGTTAAACTAATGTTCGCCATATTAATAATTGAGCAGGGGAGTTGCTGAAGACTAGCAAAGATTGTCATACTTGCTTGGTGAACTAAACATTCAATTTTGGCGTCTATGTTGGGGGAACATGGTGGGACGTGTAGCTTGAATTACCGTCCGCCTCTCATTTCTGACCGTTCATACAATTTTTGTTTTGTAAAAACTGCCTTTGATTCACATAACTGCCCATTTATGGGAAACAGTAGCGATTTTTCTAATTCAGACTGGTAGATTGAATTACGTGACATTTAATTAATGATGTATTTACATTTTGACAAGCAATAAGGTGTTCTCTGAAATTCCTGCTTGTTAAATTTATTAAAGTATACGAAAGCAAGGAGGGTGTAAGCATGAAATTATTGAATTTTAAAGTAACCCACGGAATATTATTCGCTATTTTTGCAAGCTTGGTTCTTGCGGCATGTGGTGGCGCAGCAGACAAATATACTCCAGCAGCATCGGGTACTCTTGTTCCCAGCCCGCAACCTCCCTATATACCGCCCACTAGTGCTATACGCGCGGCAGTGGCAGCTTGCGTTGCGGAACCGATGCTGAGTGGCACTGTCTACTATTATTGTGATTGTGGTACAGGTGCGGATACTAAGTGCGTTCCTGGAGCCGATGCGAATCCCGGCACGAATCCTTTAGCACCCAGACAAACAATTGCTGACGCCGCAGCCCGCTTTTCATCACTTTTAGTAAATGACACTGTGGCTTTATGCAAGGGCGGAGCATTTAATTCCGCTGGA
>JANXWX010000047.1 GCA_025350915.1 Nitrosomonadales bacterium | reverse complement strand
TCCGCTTCGCCGGCAAATTCCATAAAGGAAGCTGCACCCACAAAGTCGATTCCGCCGATGAATTCGCTCTTGTCAAACTCAAACAGGTCAACAGTCATCTGGCAGGCAACGAATTTAACATCGGCTTCGATGCACATTTCGCGCAGTTCTTCCAGTGTTGCCACGCCTTTACTCTTCATTTTCTGTTTCATCATCATGGTGGCCATGGCTTCCATACCTGGCAGTGCTTGTACAAACACTGGCATAGGGATAGGCATCGGCATGGCAGGGTTAGCCAGCGGGCTGATCTTGATGCTGCTCATATCTTTGCGCAGCAGGGTTAAGCCGTAGAAGGTGCAAAAAACTTGCACATCCCAGCCCAGTGCGGCAGCGGTTGAGGCAAGGATCAGTGGCGGGTACGCCATGTCCAGCGTGCCTTTAGTTGCGATGATTCCCATTTTTTTTTGCATAATTATTCTTCCCTTATTGTTAAACGCTACTGGTGTGTCAAAGTAGGCAGAATTACTTCTTTTGCATCATGAAAATGTATTCGCCTTTTTCTTCGCTTGAAGAAACCAGTGTGTTACCGGTTTGGTTGGCAAAGGCCTGCATGTCTTTAACAGAGCCCGCATCAGTGGAAACGACTTTGAGAACTTGTCCAGCTGCCATGTCAGCCAATGCTTTTTTAGTTTTCAAAATGGGGAGTGGGCAATTCATACCGCGTGTATCAAGTTCTTTGTCAAAACTCATTTTTGTTGCTCCTAAAATTATGATGAATTGTTAAATGCCAAAAAAAGCATGTCCTAACCAATGCTGGTGGATTCCTGTATTAAGAAGAATTCGCTAACATACGTCTATAACTATAACGAGTGGGGGGTTATAACCCATTCGGGTTATGAGGATATTTGACTAGATAAATCAAATGGTAACGCGTTGTTAGCTGATTTTAATTGCTACTCAATAATCTCGATTTATCATTAGCCTGTGTGGCAAATTAACAACATAAGCGATGGAAAAAAACGGGCAAATTGTGTGTGTTGTTTAATCGCGATTTGAATCGATCAGGCTATTTTTTGATAATACAAGTTTTGCGGATGATTTGCCTCGGCAAAGAAGAACCAGCGTTCTGCAAGCAGTCCGATATATTGCGTAATAAATGCGGCGATCAGTAATTTGGGTGTGAATAAACCGATGCTGAGGATGATTAAGGGTAGCACGAAGGTCAGCAGGATAAATCCCGGTTTGATGGCGCGCATGAATTGTGCGCTCATGCCATGAAAAAATGCCCTGGTATTAAATGAGCCGCCCATCGATCCCTGGGAGATTTGCACGATATGCGGATGCTTGATACCGATCGCGGTGCTCAATGTGGATTTGGGCTTGATGCGCTTGTTGCGCAGCAGTGAAGCGCTGCGGCTGAGTAGCGCAAGCAGTGTCAGCGCAATGGCCCAACCCGCATAAAAACTCATGGAGTTGGGCGCGGCGAACGCCGAGAAAATACTGGCCAGCAAGAAGCCGGAGGCGCCGCCCAGCAGGGTGAAGTTAATCGGTGTCAGAGGAGTATGCCATTCCTGCAGGAAACGCAGACAGGCATAAATCATTCCGGTACAGAGAAACAACGCAAATGCGAGGATGGTGCCGAGTGCGCCTAGGATCAGGGTGATGTCGACCTTGCGGCCACCGGCGATTTCAATAACAGTTATGTGCCAGTTAAACCAGTGCGCGAGACCATATAAAAACACCATTCCCATAAACGCCGGCAGCACGATAACTTCCCGTGACAGCCAGGAGGTGCGCCACATGGCAGCCGAGCGCCAGGCGCGTTCCGGGTGGCCCAGGTGAAAGAACGAGGCAAATAAGCCTGCACCCAGAAATAGCAGCGCGATAATGCTGCCTGCCGCGTAAAAGGAGCGACTGTCGTGTGCGGGTAGCAGATCAAAATACGCATAGAGCTGGCCTGTATAGAGAGCAAGAAATAATCCCTGGCCGATACCGATAAGCGTGGTTAAAAATATAACTGAGAATGGTGGTTTCATAATTCCGTATCCTGGGCGTAGTACCAATTACCAGCTTGTGCTGTCATCGAGCGTGGGTTGTTGTTTAGACGGTTTGGGCAACTTGCCGTCGATCTTGAGCGGATTATCCGCACGCATCAATTCATCTTCATGAATCTTCATCGTGGTCTTGCGGCGTGGCAGATAATGATTTGCAGGCTGCGTGCCCCATTCCGGCATCAGTGCATAACCGGCATTTTCACGAATCGTGCGCGACACAATGGACTCGGGATCGTGCACATCACCAAACAATCGCGCGCTGGTCGGGCAGGCCATGACGCAGGCAGGTTTGCGGTCTGCTTCGGGTAGGGTGTCGCTGTAAATTCTGTCCACACACAGGGTGCATTTTTTCATGACCTTCTGCTTGGCATCCAGTTCACGCGCACCGTAAGGGCAGGCCCAGCTGCAATATTCGCAGCCGATGCATTTGTCGTAATCCACCAGTACGATGCCATCCTGTTTGCGTTTATAGGAGGCCCCAGTGGGGCATACCGGCACGCAGGGCGGTTCTTCGCAATGCAGGCACGACTTGGGGAAGTGTACGGTTTGCGTGTTGGGGAATGTGCCAACTTCAAAGGTCTGCACGCGGTTAAAAAAAGTTCCGGAGGGATCGGCACCGTAAGGGTCGCTGTCACTCATCGGCCCGGCAGGGCCTGAGGTGTTCCATTCCTTGCAGCTGGTGACGCAGGCGTGGCAACCCACGCAAACATTAAGGTCTATGACGAGGGCTAACTGTGTCATTTCTTGTTTCCATTCTTTGATTTTGTATCATCGGTAAAGCCGATTTTGTTTTTTACGCCAGAAAAGCTGCTTGGTTTTTTCTCCCCGGCAAAGTACGCAAGCCATTTGCCGAAATAAGCCTTGGTTCCCGGATAGGGTTTGAGCGGTTTAAACTGGGGTGAGGTTTGCTCGGGCTCGCCTGCTTCTGCCGGATAGATGCGCACGCGCACATCGAACCAGGCCGCCTGGCCGGTGATGGGGTCGGAGTTGGAAGTGGTGCCGCCTGCTTTGACAGGCAGTTCTTCCGAGATCACATGGTTGAGCAGGAAGCCAAGTTGGGATTCATTTGCGCCGGGCAATAAATTCCACGCGCCGGCGGATTTACCAATCGCATTCCAGGTCCACACGGTGCCGGGTTCAACTGCTTCGGTATGGCGGCACATGCAGCGGACCTTGCCCCACTGCGACTCTATCCACATCCAGCCACCGTCGGCGATGCCAGCTGCCTTGGCGGTGGCGGTATTCACCATCAGGTAGTTATGGGTGTGAATCTGCCGCAACCAGGCATTCTGCGAATCCCATGAGTGATACATCGCCATCGGGCGTTGCGTAATAGCCGCCAGCGGATATTTTTGCAGATCGGTAACTTGCGTTTCCAGCGGCTCATAATAAAACGGCAGCGGATCAAAGAAAGTCTCCACGCGCTTCTTCAGGTGCTTTGGCGGTTTACGTGTGATGCCCTTGTCTTGCGCAGCCAGGCGGAACGATTGCAATACTTCCGAATAAATATGCAGTTGTATCGGGTCGGCATAGCGCGTGATGCGGTTGCGTTGCGACCATTCCAGATAGCCCTTGTTCCAGTTGCGCATGTACTGGTATGAAGGCGGCAACTCATAGTGGTGCATGCAGTTGTTGGCTTCATACATTTCCAGCTGGCGCGGGTTGGGTTCGCCCACCATGGATTTTTCACCACCCTTGCCGCGATAACCCGACAGGAATCCAATACCTGAGCCCGGTGCGGTTTCGTAGTTGATAATGAAGTCGGGATAGTCGCGGAATTTACGCGAGCCGTCCTGGTTGGCAAAAGCCGGCAATTTGAGACGCGAGCCGAGCTCGATCAGTACTTCCTGGAACGGTTTGCATTCGCCCTTGGGCGGGAAAATCGGCACGCGGATTGCATCGACGGGGCCGTCAAATTCCGAGATGGGGCGATCCAGCATCGACATCACGTCATGGCGTTCCAGATAGGTTGTGTCCGGCAAAATCAGATCGGCAAACGAGGTCATCTCCGATTCGAATGCGTCGCAGACCACGATGAAAGGAATCTTGTATTCGCCTTTGTCATCCTTGTCGTTGAGCATCTTGCGCACCTCCACCGTGTTCATGGTGGAGTTCCAGCCCATGTTGGCCATAAAGATCAGCAGGGTGTCGATGGGGTAGGGGTCGCCGCGCCAGGCATTGGTGATGACGTTGTGCATCAGGCCATGCACCGACAGCGGATATTCCCACGAGAACGCCTTGTCGATGCGCACCGGCTTGCCTTCGTCATCCACAAACAGATCATCGGGATCGGCCGGCCAGCCCAGCGGCATGCCGTCGAGCGGCATGTCTGGCTGTACGGCCCGGTCGGTGTTGGGCGTTTTTGCGCAGGGCGGAATCGGGCGCGGGAACGGGGCCTTGTGGCGGAAGCCGCCGGGGCGATCAATGGTGCCCAGCATCGACATCAGAATGCCAAGTGAACGTATGGTGTGGAAGCCGTTGGAGTGGGCGGCGAGACCGCGCATCGCGTGAAACGCGACCGGATTGCCGGTAACCGTTTGATGTTCCTTACCCCATGAGTCGGTCCAGGCAATCGGTAATTCAACTTTTTGGTCGCGCGCGGTGATGCCCATTTCATATGCAAGGCGATGAATGGTCTCAGCGGGAATACCGGTAATTTTTGATGCCCAATCTGGCGTGTAATCTTTCACACGTTCCTGTAGTAACTGGAATGATGGTTTGACCGGCGTGCCATCGGCCAGCTTGAATTCGCCGAACAGATAAGGGTCAGCGCCTTCGGCATGGGTGATCACCGGCTTGTCGCTGATGCGGTCCCACCACAGCTTATTTTGCGGATCGAAACAGCCTTCTTCTTTGGGTACTTCCGAGCGCACGAACATGCCGAACTCATCATGTGCGGCATCGAGGTTAACCAGTTCGCCGGCGTTGGTGTAGCGTGCCAAAAATTCGCGGTCATACAGGCCCATCGCGATCAGTTCGTGGATCAGCGCCAGCATCAAAGCGCCGTCGGTGCCGGGCTTGATCGGCACCCATTCGTCGGCAATCGCGGAATAGCCGGTGCGCACCGGATTGATCGAAATAAAACGGCCTCCATTGCGCTTGAATTTGGAAATGGCAATCTTGAGTGGGTTGGAATGATGGTCTTCAGCGGTGCCTATCATCACAAATAATTTGGCCCGATCCAGATCGGGGCCGCCAAATTCCCAGAAGGAACCGCCGATGGTGTAGATCATGCCTGCGGCCATATTGACCGAGCAGAAGCCGCCATGGGCCGCATAGTTGGGCGTGCCAAACTGGCGCGCAAACAGGCCGGTGAGCGCCTGCATCTGGTCGCGTCCGGTAAACAGCGCAAATTTTTTCGGGTCGGTGGAGCGAATTTTTTGCAGGCGTTCCGTCAGGATGGAGAAAGTCTGTTCCCAGCTGATCGGTTCAAATTCACCCTCGCCACGTTCAGCGCCTTTTTTGCGCAACAGGGGTTGCGTTAATCTGGCAGGGGAATATTGTTTCATGATGCCTGAACTACCTTTGGCGCAGATCACACCATTGTTCAGTGGATGATTTGGGTTGCCGTCGATATAGCGCACTTCACCATCACGCAAATGCACGCGTATGCCGCAGCGGCAGGCACACATATAACAAGTGGTGGTACGCATTTCCAGCTTTGCGTCAACGGGGGTTGACCCAATAGGGTCGTGTATGGGGGTAGAAGACATAGACTGCCGATTAAAAAGTTGAATGGATTGCTAAACGTTGAACCAGCTGGAGGGAAAACTTGACCAGAGCAAAACGATTAAAGCTAAAGGCTGCATGAAGGGTAAATATTATCATAACTTTAAAGGATTGAATTAATACGACCTGTGGAATTTGGCTGTTATCTGGGAATAGAACTTATAACCCTTATGGGTGATCGCCTTGAACCCTTAAGGGTTATCGTAGGGTTATAGTGAATGCTCTAATATCGGGAGTGGGTAAGGAAGCAGCAAAAAGACTATATATAATAAGGCGTTAATATTAGAGGAGTATTATATGGCATTGGTAAATCCGCATGGAGGTAGTGGTCTTAATCCGTTGTTGCTTGAGGGTAAAGCTTTAAAAGATGAGTTGGAGCGTTCCAAGAAGTTAACGCAAATCAAGGTGAGTTCGCGCGAAAAAGGCGACATCATTATGTTTGGTATTGGCGGCTTTACCCCGCTGAATGGTTTTATGACACACGCCGACTGGGCGGGTGTATGTGACGGCATGAAAACCGCAAACGGTCTTTTCTGGCCAATTCCTATTACGCTTTCTGTGGCCAAGGCTATAGGCGATTCTCTAAAGACTGGCCAGGAAGTTGCATTGGTTGATTCGGAAAATGGCGAAACACTGGCAACCATGATGGTCAGCGAGAAATACGCCATCGACAAGGCGCACGAATGTGCAATGGTGTTTACGACGACTGATCCCAAGCATCCCGGCGTAAAGATGGTGATGGAGCAAGGTGACGTTAATCTCGCCGGTTCTATCAAGGTGTTGTCTCAAGGCGGCTTCCCTGAAAAATATCCCGAGCTGTTCAAGACGCCGGCACAAACCCGCGAAATTTTCAGCAAAATGGGCTGGTCCAAAATTGCCTGCTTCCAGACGCGTAACCCGATGCACCGTTCGCATGAATATTTGGCCAAGATTGCGATTGAAGTGTGTGATGGTGTGCTGATCCACTCGCTCTTGGGTAACCTTAAGCCCGGCGATATTCCTGCCGAAGTACGTGCCAAGGCAATTGGAACGCTGACTGAAAAATATTTCGTGAAAAAGACAGTTGTACAGGCTGGCTATCCACTGGATATGCGGTATGCCGGTCCACGCGAGGCTTTGCTGCATGCTGTCTTCCGCCAAAATTATGGCTGTTCACATCAGATTGTTGGACGTGATCATGCCGGTGTTGGCAGCTACTACGGTCCGTTTGACGCGCACCATATTTTTGATAAGGTGCCAAAAGGCGCGCTGGAAACTGAAGCGCTTAAGATAGATATTTCATTCTGGTGTTACAAATGCGGCGGCATGGCTTCGGCCAAGACCTGTCCGCATACTGATGAAGATCGTCTACAGGTTTCCGGAACGCAGTTACGCAATGCGCTTTCCAAAGGCGAGGAAGTGCCAGTTGAATTCAGTCGTCCTGAAGTGCTGAAAATCCTGAAGGAATACTACGCAAGTATCGAAGGTAAATAATCTTGTAAATTAGGTTGAGTCGCACGGGTGCGTGTATTGGGTGCCCGTCCGTTTTGTTTTTGCAGGTGAATCTAGGTAGCAGTATTTTTTAACATAATTTTAATGGAGGTAACACAATGCCAACTTTTGTACGTACTGATAAATGTGATGTATGCAAGATCCTGAAGGATAACTAATTAAAAGATTATTTTTCGCCTAATAAATTTAAGGAAAACTTTATGTTATTGACCAACCATTTTTCAGAGCTTTCAGCACTAATCTCACCCGCTGCCATGCAGGGCTACATCATTTTGATGGTCCTGCTGGTGATGGGTGGAACAATACTTGACATGATTCACAAGAAAAGCGCGCAGTATTTCTTCGAAAATGCAAAAAAAGCGGAGAAGAGCGCAAAGCGCACAGTGGGCGCCGGAGAAAAAGTTTCGATTGCCGCATCAGTGCTGATGAAAGAAGTATTAACTTCCGGAGAATTTAAAAGTACAAAACGCAGACTTTCACATCTGTTGACCATGTGGGGAACTATAATTTTCATTGTGACTACAGCCATTATGATTTTTGCCTATCCAACACCTGCAACGCCCACACCTTCGATTCTGCCGCAGCTGTGGCATATCGGTGCGCTGATGTTGGCCGTTGGTGGATATTGGTTCTGGTTTGCTATCCGCGTTGTTGTGTCTGCGGAAGGACTTCCATGGTTCCGATTCGAGCGTGCGGATTTGTTCATCCTCTCGCTTCTGGCAACCTCGACTTTCGCATTAATCTGGTCATATACAGGTGGTGGAGTAACCGTATACTTTGCCTTGTTCATCCTGTCGAACACAGTTCTTTTTGGTGGTGTTTATTGGTCCAAGTTCGCGCATATGTTCTTTAAGCCGGCCGCCGCTTTCCAGAAGCGTACAACTATTGCGGACGGATCAAAAGAGAATTTACCGCTAGAATATGATCTGACTGATCCCGCTGTACAGGCAAAATTCCCTGATATCCCCGAATATATGGGTAAGGCTCCTGTTAACATGGGGCTTGGTATCAAGCGTGAAGCGCCTAATCATTACTAGTAATAATTTAACTTTTATTTTAATAGAGAGAATGTTATGCCAACTTTCGTATATATGACCCGTTGTGATGGTTGTGGACACTGCGTTGATATCTGTCCATCCGACATCATGCACATTGATAAAACGCTTCGTCGTGCTTACAACATTGAGCCCAACATGTGTTGGGAGTGTTTCTCCTGTGTGAAAGCATGCCCTCACCACGCCATTGATGTGCGTGGTTATGCAGATTTCGCGCCATTGGGCCACTCGGTACGTGTAGACCGTGATGAAGAAAAAGGAACGATTGCCTGGCGCATCAAGTTCCGTAACGGCAAAAAAGACATGGAGCTGTTGGCGCCTATCACTACCAAACCTTGGGGCACAGCAATACCCAAGCTCGCAGACATCGCGGCTCCAAGCAAGGAGATGCGCAACAGTCAGTTGTTGTTTAACGAACCCAAGTATATCCGTTTGGATGAAGGCGGTTTAAATACACTGGAATCCAATCGCTTGACACTTAAAGAAGGGGTGTACTACTAATGAGCTACAAGACAATTATTGAAGACAATATCGACATTCTGGTGGTCGGTGCTGGCCTGGGGGGCACGGGCGCCGCGTTTGAAGCCAGATATTGGGGCGGTGATAAAAAAATCGTCATTGCAGAAAAAGCCAACATTGATCGTTCTGGTGCAGTTGCGCAGGGTTTATATGCGATTAACTGTTACATGGGTACACGTTGGGGTGAGAACAATCCGGAAGATCATGTGCGTTATGCGCGTATGGACCTGATGGGCATGGTGCGCGAGGATCTGGCTTTTGATATGGCGCGCCACGTTGACTCTACGGTACACCAGTTTGAAGAGTGGGGCCTGCCGTTGATGAGAAACCCGAAGACGGGTCACTACATGCGTGAAGGCCGCTGGCAGATCATGATTCACGGTGAATCCTACAAGCCAATCGTTGCCGAAGCTGCAAAAAAATCGGCTGACAAGGTATTCAACCGTATCTGTGTCACCCATCTGCTGATGGATGATTCCAAGGAAAATCGTGTTGCGGGTGCTGTCGGTTTCAACGTGCGTACAGGTAACTACCATGTGTTCAAATCCAAGACCGTGATCTGTGGTGCGGGTGGTGCTTCTAACATCTTCAAACCACGTTCGGTTGGTGAGGGTGCGGGTCGTGTCTGGTACGCACCCTGGTCTTCCGGTTCTGCGTATGGCCTGATGATCGAGGCTGGCGCGAAGATGACGCAAATGGAAAACCGTATCGTTCTGGCTCGTTTCAAGGATGGTTATGGTCCTGTTGGCGCCTACTTCCTGCACCTCAAGACATATACTCAAAACTGTTTGGGTGAAGAGTATGAATCCAAGTGGTTCCCGGCGCTGACGGAAATGGTAGGTAAAGAATACCTGGATACAGAAGGCCAGCATTTATCCCATAAGCCTATCCCAACCTGTTTGCGTAACCACGCATTTATCAATGAAGTGAACGCAGGTCGCGGCCCGATTCATATGGTGACCATGGAAGCCTTCCAGGATCCGCATCTTGAAGAGATCGGTTGGCACAACTTCCTCGGTATGACTGTTGGTCAGGCTGTACTGTGGGCGGCAACAGACGTTGATCCTAAATACGAAAACCCTGAATTAACCACTTCAGAGCCCTACGTCATGGGTTCGCACGCAACAGGCTGCGGTGCATGGTGCTCGGGTCCGGAAGACGTATCTCCGCCGGAGTACTACTGGGGCTATAACCGTATGACCACGGTTGAAGGTCTGTTTGGCGCGGGTGATGCGGTAGGTGGTACACCTCACGCCTTCTCATCGGGTTCATTCACTGAAGGTCGTCTGGCGGCTAAAGCGGCGTGCAAGTATATCGACGATGGTAAGGGCGAAGGTATTGTCGTTTCTGACAAGCAAATTGCCGACCTGAAAGAAAAGATCTTCAAGCCACTAGAGACTTACAGGGTGTATAGCAACGAAGTCGTTGGGGGTTCAGTCAATCCTAACTTCATCAACCCAAGGCAGGGTCTGGATCGTTTGCAGAAACTGATGGATGAGTATTGCGGTGGCTTTGGTGTCAACTACATGACCAACGAAAAGCTGCTCCAAATCGGTCTCAAGAAGCTTAAAACGCTTGAGGAAGACATGGAGAAGATTGCGGCATCGGATATTCACGAGCTGCTGCGTGCATGGGAATTAAATCACCGTATGCGTACCTCGGAAAGCGTGTTCCAGCATACTTTGTTCCGTAAGGAAACCCGTTGGCCTGGTTATTACTACCGTGGTGATGCGATGAAGCTGGATGATAAAAACTGGCATGTACTGACAGTTTCCCAGCGTGATCGCAAAACAGGTGCATACACTATGGAGAAAGCACCTCTTTATCACCTGGTAGGTGAGAAATAAGGATAAGCAAATAATGGTTTGATTTTATAAACCAGTTAAATATTTGTTCGCTTAAAAAGGCCAACATTTTTTTCATGTTGGCCTTTTGCTCGATAGGGTATCCCTAAAAGTTCAGATTTCGGACAATTCAATGTTTGGAATTTGGATTTTTAGAGGTGCACTGTAGTTAATAGTGTGCAGTCTAGATACAATATGAAGTTCCAGTAAACTAATAGATGTTTTAATTGAACAATAAAATAATGAATATCATTGAACAAACAGATGAAGAGATTTTAGCGTTGGCGAACCCGATGTGGGCAGATCTTGTTAAATACTCGAATGAACAAAACTACGGCGCGTTCACCCGAAATTTTGCGACGGCGATGCTGATGGGGGCAAATGAAATAGAGATGGGTAAACAATTTGCAAGAAGTGAATTGACCAAAAACCTGTCAACAAATTACGAATATCTCGGCATGATACGCCGGGGTGAGCATGTCACGGTTCTTTACAAGCAGCGGCATGACAAGAAACCGGGGGAGTGGCTGGGCAGGCTGGTGCTGGGTTATGAGAAGGATAGGGTAAAAATCTTTGGGGCAACGATGTTCTAAGGCAACATCATCTGGAAAGGGCTGCTCTGTTTATGTTGGATACGATACAAAAAGAAACATTCGTTGAACTGAATTATAAAGTCGTCGATGAAAAAACCGGTGACGTACTGGTTACCGTGGATTACCCCTTGGGCTATGTCCATGGCGTGAATGATGTGATGTCTGAACAGGTATCAAAATATCTGGACGGAAAAAAAGTCGGTGACATTATAGAAGTGCCGGTTGACACTAAGCTTCTGTACGGCGAGAGGGATGAATCGCTGGTGTTTACAGATCGCATTGAAAATGTGCCTGAAGAATATCGGCAGATCGGTATGACCATCACCATGGAAAATGCGAAAGGTGAGCCGAAAAATTTTATTGTTACCCGATTCGATGACAAGACATTAACCGTCGATGGTAATAATCCGCTGTGTGGCAGGGAGGTGGTTTTCAGATTGGAAGTTTTGACTATACGTGAAGCGACAGATGATGAACTCGACCATGGCGGCGCTGTTGACGCCAATCCGGACATTAATGAAATTCTCAGTCGGGCATAAATGAATTATTCCAATATCTATTTGTTTTACCCAAACAGCAAGGCCCTGGAGCTTGCAATTACGCAAGCTATAGGTCTGTTTAGTGGTGAACTAGTCGAAGCGGCTGCGCCGGATACCAGCGTAACCGTGGTAGATAAATTTCGCCACACGAGCGGAAATTATGAGCAGCGCCGTTACAGCGCCAATATTTTTGGCAGTGCTCGTGAGGCGCTTGAAGCCTTGCTGACAGATGACTATCGTGCCCAGCAACCTTTGGCCTGGGCACAGACGCAGAATAGTCTGGGAAATATCTTTGCGGCACAGGGCCAGCAGCAAAGAGAGGCTGAGTTGTTCGAAAAAGCCATTCAGTGTTTTAACCATGCGCTGGAAGAGTTTAGCCAGGAAGAGTCTCCCCGTGAGTGGGTGGCGACCCAATATAATCTTGCAACCGCAAAACAAGCCTTGGGCAGGCAACAGGGTGACGTGAAACTACTGAAATCATCCACGAAAAACTATACAAATGCATTATTGCAATGGACTAAACAAGAGACGCCGGAAGAATGGGCTCGCGCCATGCATCAACTTGGCGCAACATTTCATACCTATGGCAGCCTGTTGAAAGGCAATCGTACTTTCCAAAAGTCCGTAGTCGCCTATAAAAATGCATTGGCCGTATTCGATGCGGATAATCACGCTTTTGAGTTGGCAGCTACCCACAATAATTGTGGCGCGGTACTGCATCATTTGGCTGAATCAGAAGAAAACCCGGCGCGACTGGAAGAGGCTATCAGATCGTATGAGACAGCATTGACGATCTGCATGGAGCAGCAACTCCCCATTCATCTGGCCGTCCTGTGCAAGGTAAACAGGTCTACCGCAAGATGCGTGCAGGCTGAGCTTGCAAAAGATTCTGCTTTGGCCGAAGAGGTTGCTGATGAATTTGAATTGATCATTGAGTGTTTTCCACATGCGCTGCAGCCGCTCTGTTTAAAACACTGCAAGGATCAAATGAATAAGGCAAGGTCATTATCGCCTGCAATGAGCCCGTAGTGATAAATAGCTTCAGATGACACCACATTATTATGATAGTCAATTAAACCAGAGGTATTGAAGTTTGCTGCCCGAAGAAATACAGATAAAAAAACGAGACCCCAATAATCCGTGCCTATTTTGCACAGACCCACAAGGGGTGTCTCTGGGAAACGAACTTGCGTACAGTGCCCGCGATA
Organism: Nitrosomonadales bacterium; assembly: GCA_025350915.1. Classification (GTDB taxonomy): domain Bacteria; phylum Pseudomonadota; class Gammaproteobacteria; order Burkholderiales; family Gallionellaceae; genus 39-52-133. Next base: position 8,597 of record JANXWX010000047.1, on the reverse strand, counting down.
CCTATGCGGTGAGCCCGGGGCATACAGTGGTCATCCCGCGTCGCCATGTCGCCAGTTTTTTTGATATGACACCCGAAGAGATCAGCGCTTGCATGGCGTTGATCAACGAGGAGCGCAAGGTGCTGGACAAAGCGTTTAAACCTGACGGCTACAACATCGGTGTAAACATCGGGCCGGCGGCCGGGCAGAGTGTTTTTCATGTACATATTCACATTATTCCCCGTTACAAGGGGGATGTTGAAAACCCCCAAGGGGGAGTACGGCATGTGATTCCCAAGAAAGGGCATTACACGCGATAGGTAAATTAATATTGTCAGTTCATTGGGAGGTGTGCTGATGTAGCTGTATATTTTCCTCCCTTTTCAACCATTAAGGAGTTATGACTATGAGCGAAGCACCAAAAGTTAGGCCCAAGGTTCCTGAGGGTAAGAGTCGTTTTCTGACTACCCGTCAAAAGCCGGCAACTGCAACGGGTTATATCGGCTATGACACGATCTGGGAGCCTTTCCAGAAAGAAGTACCATACAAGACACCTAAGCACCCATAGGAAACGCAATAGTAGTCGTCACGCGACTACTATAGTGAAATCATTATGTGCAAAGCACGCTTTTCAGCGTGCTTTTTTTGGCTGGAAAATTATGAAACTCAGGGTTTAACGCTTAAATGCGCTCAGCTAGCTGGTAGTCCACATTGATAAAAGCTCCCAGTTCCGCCATAAGACGTATCGTCCTTGCGCCGAAGCCCACATCGGGTGCGGCCTCATTTTTGTCAACGGATAACACCAGAACCACGCCGATTCTTGGCGATAGGTTGTGACTTTTTATGACTTGCAGAATCTTGTCCTTGATCGGTTCCAGTTGCTTGGTGATCACGTCTGTCATTTTATATACGTCAATATCATCAATGTGCATCTCGGTTGATATCTCCCATGAGCTGATCACGGGTTTATCCAGGCTGCTGTGAGCGCCGGCGGCATTGATGGACGTTGGTTTGACGCCGAGCAGACGAGTGATGTCATCGGGATTGAAATGATAACCACTCAGTGCGAAATATGCCCGACCTTCATTTGATGCCATGATTTTATCCTCAGTTAGAAAATTAACTCGAAGGGCAATTATAGTGTATTGGACTGAACTCGGGGCACACATAAGCCGGTAGCTGCGGCACTCCACTAAATGGCTTAACGTTGTTTCAACAAAATACAGCATAGGCCACAGGGGTCGCTGCAGGAGCAATGTATAGACAATATGTAGTGCCTCAAAACTGTGTGAAAAGAAAAACCTCAAAATACATCACAACATCGGTATCCTTTGTGGCTTGGGCTGAGGTTGTTGGGGTTGAAGTTGCTTCCTGCAGGGCAATATTCTTGTGGTAAATATCCTGCTGGTTTACTATGCGAAACTTGTATTTGTTGACAAGCACACTCTTAAGTCAACATGATGTTTGTGAAGTTCTTGCAGCGGACGCATCACAAAGGTTAGTCAAAGTTGAAAGAGTCGCAAAATAAAAATGAAAACGTCAGGGAATAATGTTATTCCGCGTACATTTTGTGAGATTAAAGTGAGTCACTAAAAAGTTTCATTATTTTGACCGTGGCCGTTATAAATTAGGTGATGTGACATGTTGTTAATGATCGATAATTATGATTCTTTCACCTATAACCTGGTGCAATATTTTGCAGAGCTGGGTGCGGAGGTGCAGGTTTACCGTAATGATGAAATTTCAGTTGAACAAATTGAAAAATTAAAACCGCAATATATCGTTGTATCTCCTGGCCCATGTACGCCCAATGAGGCGGGCATTTCAGTGGCAGCAATCAAACATTTTGCGGGAAAAATTCCGTTACTCGACGTCTGCCTGGGTCATCAAAGTATAGGCCAGGCCTTTGGCGGAAAGATTATTCACGCCAAACAATTAATGCATGGAAAAACTTCACCTATCCTTCATAACAACACCAGTGTGTTCCGCGGTTTGCCCAGCCCGTTTACCGCGACGCGCTATCACTCACTTGTGATTGAAAAGGAGTCGTTGCCGGATTGTCTGGAAATAACCGCGTGGACCGCGGATGGTGAAATTATGGGCGTGCGTCACAGGACACTTGCCGTAGAGGGTGTGCAGTTTCATCCCGAATCTATCCTCACTGAATACGGCCATGACATGCTGAAGAATTTTCTGGAAGGAAATAAATAATCATGATCACACCTCAACAAGCGCTCGTCCGGCTGATCGAACAACGCGAAATTTTTTATGACGAGATGCTGTCGCTGATGCGGCAGATTATGAAGGGTGAAGTTTCACCTGCACAAATCGCCGGCATACTGGTGGGATTGCGCGTGAAGAAAGAAACAATCGGTGAAATCTCCGCTGCCGCTTTTGTGATGCGTGAATTTGCCACCAAGGTTCCGGTCAGCAAACGCGAGCATCTGGTGGACACCTGCGGCACCGGTGGCGATGCCGCGCACACCTTCAATATCTCGACAGCAAGCGCGCTGGTGGCCGCAGCGGCGGGGGCGCAGGTGGCCAAGCATGGCGGTCGCTCGGTATCTTCCACCTGCGGTTCTGCGGATGTGCTGGAAGCGCTGGGTGTGAATCTCAACCTGACCCCAGAACAGGTGGGGCACAGTATCGACCAGATCGGTATCGGTTTTATGTTTGCCCCAAATTTCCACGGTGCAATGAAATACGCCGCGCCGGTGCGGCGTGAGCTGGGTGTGCGTACCCTGTTTAATGTGTTGGGCCCCTTGACCAATCCTGCCGGTGCCAACAACCAGGTGATGGGTGTGTTCCATCCCGACCTGGTCGGCATCCAGGCTCGGGTATTGCAGCGTCTCGGCAGCCGCCATGTGCTGGTGGTGAACGGCAGCGATGGGCTGGATGAGATCACAATCAGCGGGCCGACGAACATTGCCGAATTGAAGGACGGCCAGGTGAGCGAATATACCGTGCAACCGCAGGAATTTGGCTTGAAGCCCGCACCTCTGGATAGTATACGTGTGGCCACTGTCGACGAGGCGAAAGCCATGCTGCTCGGGGTACTGGAGAATCAGCCCGGTGCGGCACGCGACATCGTGCAGCTCAATGCGGGTGCGGCAATTTATGCGTCCGGCATAACGGCGACGCTGGCGGACGGGGTTAAAAAAGCGGCAGAGATAATTGCGTCAGGCGCGGCGAAACAGAAACTTCAACAACTGGTGCAGGTAAGTATCGCGGCTTGATTGCAGCCAGTGATATCTGATTCAGTGCATAGGCCACTGTCGGATAACGCAACACGACTTTTAATTCCTGCTTCATCCGCGTATTGGTGAGCCGGCGCGATTCGTTCATAAACGACAGCAGCATGGGCGGCAACACGTTTTGAGCTTCAGCACGCGAAATTCTCGCTGCATGTGGCAACGCAAAAGCATCCGCAACGGCATCAAAATACTCCCCCATTTTCATCTGGCTATCGTCAACGGTATGATAGATTCGATTTGCTTTTGCATGCGCCATTGCGGCTACCGCGCATCGTGCCAAGTCATCGGCGTGGATGTGATTGGTGTAGCCATCTTCAGCGGCAACAAGTGCAGGTGTGCCCTTCTTCAAGCGCTCAAGCGGCAACCGGTCTGCGGCATAAATACCGGGCACGCGCAAAATACTGGCGCGGACACCGTTACGTTTGGCCCAGTTGCGAATTTGATTTTCAGCGCTGACACGCAGCTGGGCACGCGTTGTTTGGGCATGCAGTGGCCGTGTTTCATTGACCACCGCACCAGCGCAATCACCGTAGACCCCGCTGGTACTGATGTAGATCAGCCGCTGCGGCAGCCGACCCTGGGATAAGGCAGCAAGCAGGTTGCGCGTGCGCGTATCGATCAAAGCAGTGTCCTGGGCAGTATCAGTTGGTGACATCGTTGGTGGCGGCGCAAAGTGCAACACCGTATGAGCCAAACCTCGCAATCGGCGCAGACTGGACGGTTTGTCCATATCGCCCGCCACGGGAATGATTCCCGCAGAGCGCGACTCCTGCTGCCTGGCGGGGTTACGCAGCAGGCCAAACAATGTGTATTTTTCGGACAATAGCCTTGCAACTCTTAAGGCTATGTCGCCGCAACCCACGATCAGAATTCTATTCATACGGTTTATGCTGAATGCAATTATTGGGTGATTATGCGTTAAAATTACGGTTTTGCACTAGCAGTCTAGCCATGTCATTCACCATTACCATCCTGCCCAGCGGCCACAAGTTCATTGTGGATGCAGACGAAAATATCCTCGAAGCCGGTCTCAGGCAGGGTTTTACGCTGCCATACAGTTGTCGCGACGGTGTCTGTGGTGCCTGCAAAGGCAAAGTCATCCAGGGTGAGCTAGACTATGGCAAGTATCAATCGAGCACATTGAGCGAGGCAGAGAAAGATGCCGGGATGGCGTTATTTTGTTGCGCAAAACCAAAGTCAGATATGGTTATCGAGTGCCGTGAAGTGAGTACACTCAAAGATATACCGGTTAAGTTGCTACCCACACGGGTGCACAAGCTGGAAAAACTGGCTGACGATGTGATGGTCATTTATCTCAAACTGCCGGCGAGCGAGCGTTTGCAGTTTCTTGCGGGGCAATACATCGATATATTGCAAAAAAACGGCAAGCCACGCAGTTTCTCACTGGCCAATGCGCCGCATGATGATGAGTATTTAGAGCTGCATGTACGCAACATTACCGGCGGCAGTTTTACCCATCACATTTTCAACGAGATGAAAGAGCGCGACATCCTGCGTATCAAGGGCCCTCTCGGTACTTTTTTCCTGCGCGAAGATTCCGACAAGCCCATCATCTTTGTCGCCAGCGGCACCGGCTTCGCACCGATCAAAGCGATTATCGAGCATGCACTGCAAATAGGCATCAAGAGACCCATGCACTTTTACTGGGGAGCGCGCAAATTAGCTGATCTCTACATGCTTGATAAGGCCAAACAATGGGAGGCGCGCGGCGTTAAATTTACACCCGTATTGTCCGACGCGGTACCTGAAGATAAGTGGCAGGGACGAACAGGTTTTGTGCATGAGGCTGTGATGGAAGACTATGGCGATCTTGCCGGCTATCAAGTGTATGCTTGTGGCGCGCCCGTTGTGGTGGAAGCAGCGCATCGTGATTACACCAGTCAACGCAAATTACCCAATGAAGAATTTTTCTCGGATGCGTTTACCTTTGTGCCCAAGGATTAGCGCATTTATTGATTGTCGTTTATTTAATCGAAAGCCGCATCTCGCCGCTATCCTGCTCCACCCGAAACTGTTTTAATACATTCATGCCAAGCAAGGGCTGCCCAAGGTTGGGGGCGATTGAAGCTTCTACATCGGTCAGGATAAATGATCCGAACTTGAGCTTCTTTATGATGGTCATGCAGGTATGCGTCATGCCATTGGCCGTTTGTGAAACGGATTGGCGCATACATACCAGCCCGGCCTGGTTAGCAAAAATCTGCGGAATAGCGACAGTTGAGGCACCGGTATCGATAACAAAATTAAGTTTCTGTTCGTTGATAGATCCTTCAACGAAATAATGCCCACTATTGCTTTGGCCCATTACCAGTGGCGCGCCGGAAGCCAAGCCCCAGGATGAGACAGATTTGGTTTCTTCGGCACAGGGTTTTTCCTGATAGAGCAGTGCGCCCTGTGAATTTTTGCATTTGAAGATAGTGGCAGACCATGCGGCTGTGGACAGGAGTATGGTCAGAGTAAAGAGTGCCGCGGGCATGATTATCATAAGTTGAATAGTATCTTCACTCCGATTATTTCAATTCCATGGCACGTTTATAATACTTGGCTGCATCTTCATTCTTGTTTAATTTTTCAGCCAGTTTGGCCAATGCCGTATAGGCTGCACCGCTGGGTGCGAGGCTATTGCTGGCGTCCAGATAGTTTTGTGCTTTTCCCCACAGTTCGCGGCTCAGGCATAACTTGCCCAGGGCGAGCAGTAAGCCGGCATCGTCAGGGTGTAGCTTCAGCCATTTTTCGGCTTGCTCGATTTGTCCTACGCCCTTCACATTTTGGCAATCGCCAAACAGCATCACCAGTTCACTGTCCCATTGCTGATTTAAACTGTCAGTCAGGATTTGTTGTGCAATATCGCATTGCTGAAACTTCATAAAACTACTGGCGGCCATTGCGGCGATTTTGGAACGTGTTTTAAATTCGCGGGGCGTGGCTTTCCAAAGCGCATGCAGCGATGCTAAATCCTCCGCTTGGGTGCGCAGTTTTTCCAGCCATGCCTGCAAGCGCAAATGTAAAGCGACTTCCTGGTTAATGGCAGAGCGCTTTTCCAAGTGTGCTAACACGGAAAGTATTCCATCCCAATTACGCGCCTGTTGCTGTGCCTTTAATTCCAGCTGTAATGCGCCGATATGCTTGTGCTTGCCAGTGTTACTCAACTCCTTGAGTGAATTGAGTGCAAGCTGGGGTTGTTTTTGATCAAGCAGGAATTCGGTTTTGGCGATCAGTCGCATGGTGGCCTCGCCCACAGATTTGCCTGATACGGTGGCAAGATAGCTGTCGCGTTTGTCGAACTCACGCAGCTCATGTGCCGAACGTGCCGCGATAATAGGATTGATCCCCGAACTTTCACCGGCTTCCATCGCTCTCACTGCGGCCACTTCGGCAGCGGCATAGCGTCCTTCAAAAAATGCAGTAAGGGCTTCCATCATCGCCACCTTGCCTTTGTTTTGCGAACGTTGCTCACGGTATGTGCGCACAAACGTTGGCAGACGCAAAATAGCCGTGATGATCCGCATTGAAAAATAGGTTAGCGTGAGCAGCACAATCAAACCAAGCACAAATAAACTCAGTGAAAGCTCAATACGATAGGGTGGGTAGACCAACAAAACGTAGCCGGGATTTTTTGCAAATATAACGACTGCTACAGCACCGGAAAATAGTGCCAAAAGCCAAAATAGGAATTTCATTTTACAACCTTTTCACGCGTAGCACGGTAATGGCGAACTGCCTCAAGGCTGCTGCTGATATCCGGCAGTTCGATTTTTATGTTGGAGGCATTTATTTTTTGCAGGGTATTGAGTATTTGGATGCCGTCCGCGGACTTGGCATCGAAATATAATTTCACCCACTCCTGCGCGGTCTTAATATCGTATTTAAAACTTTTTTCATCGTGTGATAGCAGCGCAAGACGCGCAGAAAGCAATCGCAACTTGAGATTTTCCCGCAAGAAATAAATTTGCGTGGGCGCCAACAAGGGCATTTCATTTTGATGGGTATTTTCTATACGCACTAATGCTTTGGCATCTTGCCAAATATCCAGCATTAATTTTTTCCAGTTATTATCAATTGACTGCGCAGCGGGCGGCACGTTATCCGGTGCCGTTCGAACATCCTGTAACAATGGTAAATGGTTAACAACGGTAATAATGCTGTCGAGCCGGGCATTGATGGTAAAAATATCCACCTCGGGCAAGGTGCGTAATTTGTCAATATCAACATTTATTTCACGCCGCAATCCGTTCAAGGAAACCCTGCCCGAATGTTGTAAGCGGCTATCTGCCTGCTGCATGGCGATGAGCGCCGCTTTGACGTTGCCGGCCAGTTGCAGTTGCTGTCCGGCGATCAATAACAGTTGCTCTACTTCGGCAAGCAACATTTGATCGCGACTGCTGGAAAGATCCTGATAAAACGCTTCAAGCGCTGAACGCTGGTTTTGTGTTTCTGCAAATTTGCTTTCGAGCAAGCTTAGTTTGCCACCCAGCTCGCGTACCAACTCCTGGCTTTGCAAGGTTAGCGTTTGGTTGGCTTTGTTGTTGCCATCTACATCCGTCAAACGCTGTGCCAGAATATGTTGCATTTGATTTAGTTGCTGCTTGCCGTCTAACCACTGCCAAACGAAGATAACCACCAGCACAACCAACGTCAGCTGGGTGAGATTAAGATGGGCAATTGCCTTGGACACCGGGTTCTTATGGGCAGCCGGCGGGGTAGCAGGACTGGCAGAGCTTACAGGGCTAGCTGAATTTGCTGTGCTGGCAGTTGGCTCGACTTCGGTTTTAATTTGCGGGTCAGTCATGGTGGTTACCTCACTCGTTGGGCTGCCCAGCCAATCAAGCCGGAAAGCAAACCCTTATCTCCATCGTCAGTCAGTATTATATTGTGCCAGCCCAATTGTTGTGCCGCTGTCGCAATACGATTATGTGATACAAACAGCGGCATCGCCATGATGCGCTCTTTGTTGCTGCTATTGAGTGAAGCTTGCAGGTGATGCAAGGCCTCGCTACTGCTAATCGTCAATACATCCGGATTGGTTGCCATCAATACAGTCATATCCTGAGCAATTTTTTTGCGCTGATAGCAGGCCGCGTATTCTACAAACGCGCCGCGTGATTTTAACGTCTCGCCGAGTAATTCACGTCCACTTTCCCCACGGAAAATAACAATACGTTGCTGACTGACGGTGTGCATTTTCAGTAAGGCCAGTAAAGTTTCGCTGTCAAATTGATCTTTTGGCGCAATAACATGGTTAACACCATATTCAAGCAATGCCCTGGCGCTGCTTGAACCTATGGTAGCGACCCGCAGGTTTGCGGGCAAACCACCCGCTTTCAGTATTGATTCCATCCCATA
>JANXWX010000039.1 GCA_025350915.1 Nitrosomonadales bacterium | reverse complement strand
ATGCTTTGGCGGGATACTTATGCAGATATGCACATGATCCGACATCAAATGCCCTTCTACTATCTTGCATTCCTTTTGTTCAGCCAATTCGTGCAATATCTCACCAAGATGCTTTCGGATCGCTCCAAATATCATTTTCTTGCGTTTCTTCGGGATAAATACTACATGGTATTTGCAATCCCATTTCGTATGACAAAGACTCTGGTATTCTTTCATCTGATTCTCCTAACTTTTGATCGGGTCAGAAGAATCAGGTAGACCGTAGCGCTCGGTCAAACCTTGGTAGTCCCCCGGCATAGCCGGGGGATTACCTTATTTATTTACAGCTTGCTAACCTTAGCTCGTGATTGTGGCATATCGCTGCTTGGCTTATGCAACCGCGCCAAACCACGCACCGACACCGGCTGTCAAACCCATTGCCAGCGCCCCCCAGAACGTGACTCGCATGACACCCTTCATTAATGGCGCACCGCCTGCGCGTGCAGCAACCCCGCCAAGGAGCGCTAAAAAAGCGAGTGAAGTAACGGTGACCAGCGGAATCAAGTTTGCTGTGGAAGCCAACAACGTGACCAGCAGAGGCAAGGCTGCGCCAATCGCAAAGCAGGCGGCCGATGCAAGGGCTGCCTGCATCGGCCGCGCACTAAACTCTTGGGTGATGCCAAGTTCGTCGCGCACATGTGCGCCGAGATCATCATGCGCCATCAGCTGTTCGGCTACCTGTTTGGCAAGTGCAGGCTCAAGGCCACGACCTATATAAATTGCGGCCAATTCTTTATGCTCCTCCGCATTGTCCGTTTCGAGTTCCATGCGTTCACGTTCGATGTCTGCATTTTCGGTATCGGCCTGCGAGTGAACCGAAACATACTCGCCGGCCGCCATAGACATCGCACCGGCTACCAGGCCGGCAACCCCGGCGACCATGATGTTGCTATGGGTAGTATGCGCAGCAGCCACACCCAGCACAAGGCTCGCTGTGGAAACGATGCCGTCATTCGCACCCAATACGGCGGCGCGTAGCCAGGCTATTCGACTCGTGCGGTGTTGCTCCCTGTGGCGTGGACGCATAGTGATTTTTCCCGTTGGACCCTTAATAACTCATATCAAATATAGCATGACCATACACAACGGATACGATTCACAAAGGAATGACCCGAATTTCACCGTGTTTCATTAACCAAACCCGCTCCAGTGGCAACTGGTTACGACGTAATGCGGTGGCCAGATCGCGCGGTGGATGATCAAAACTTTCTTTGGTCAACATGAACAGTCCCCAATGAACCCCCATGCATTGCTTTGCGTCGAGATCAAGCATGATCTGCACGGACTCATCAGGATTGATGTGCATGGGTTTCATAAAGTCGCGCGGTAAATAGGCGCCTATCGGCAATGCCATGAAATCAACAGGCGCGAGGCGGCGAATCTCCTTGAAATCGGCTGAATAACCCGTGTCACCAGGGTAAAAAAATCGCCACAGTGCTTTGCCTTCAGTTGTCCACTCAAGCGTAAACCCACCCCACAGCGTGGCATTGATATCAAATAACGCGTGCCGGCTCCAATGCTACGACGGCGTAAAGTGCAATTTGAGCGTATCGGGTATCAAACCCACATCTACATGATCTCACCAATCCAGCTCGGTCACCCGCTTGATTCCGCGCTGGTCAAACCAGGCCTTTAATCCCAGCGGCACAAAAAACTGCGGTGTTTGTCCGGTAGCCAGCAGTTTCCTGATAGTGGCACCGCACAGATGGTCGTAATGGTTGTGAGTAATCAGCACGATATAATACTCGGCAACTCTTCCGGCTGCAAAGGTGCAGTCACGGGACGAGATGAGCCAAAGCGGCCATACGGGCCGGCAAAATCAGCCAGCGTTGGATCCGTCAAAATATTCAGGCCGGCAATTTGCAGCAATATAGTGACATGGCCCAACCACGTCACCACAGGCGATTGTTGCCGCGTTGCAAACCGAGTGCGATCAACCTTCACGCTCCAGTCGCGTGCAAAGGTATCGTAACCCCCCTCTGGCGGAGCCATCGGTTTGACGCAGCCGAAAAATTCCTTGCCGTTACCCGGCTTCAGGATGAAAGCGAGGGTGTCAGACTATTGAAGGAACACAAAATAGACGGGGTCTTAACGGGAAATGACAAAGCGCCCGGCAGTCTTGCATTGCTGGTTCTTAAAAAGGACTCACTCCATACCATAGCCATCATGCAAAATTTCTCTGCGTTACAAAAGGCGGCAGATGGAAATAAACCGGACTGGATCACTGACATCAAATCATTGCACCAGGGCGGCATTCAAAGAGAGACTTTACCCACCTGGATCTTGATGCTGGTTCTGCTCATCGGTTTCATTATTCTCCCGGCGCAAGTTGCCGAGGAAAAAGAAAAGAAATTACTCCTTGCCCTGCTCCAGACGCCCATAAACGAAGTCCAATGGCTGATTGCAAAATTAATCCTGGGAATGGTTCTGATCATCACTGCCGTGCTGTTTCTTCACTTGCTGGGCAATTTCGGCCCGCTGCATCTTTTCGACTATCTCGTTTTTATTGTTGCAGGTAGTTTTTGTTTCAGCGCCTACGGCATTTTTCTGGGCTTTCTCTGCCGCACCCAGGCAAGCGCCAGAACGCTGGGCGTTATCTTTTATCTGCCGCACCTGTTGCCTTCTGCAATGGCCGATGTCTCACAAAAATTAACCGCCGTTGCACCATTACTGCCTTCTTACCAATTGTACAAGCCTCTTCAATCCATACTATTGGAAAACGGCAGACTGGCGGACATGACGTTTGATTGGGTCTATTTAATGCTGTTGGGATCAGTGATGTTTTGTCTTTCCTGCCTGCTGATAAAAAAACGCTGGCTGATGTAATAATAATCAAAGGCACTCAAAATCGTTCTTGACTCCCTGTTGATTTACCTTAAGGCTGCAACATACCGATTTTATTGGCGCCAAAACACACAAAATAAAGCCTGCCGGCCCCTTTTGATGTAAGCTGCAACTGGATCTGATCCAGGCAGTACATGCCGCCAGCCTTATACTCCATGGCACATCTATGTTGCTTGACCGCCACACTGTCTTTACGCGGTTTCGAAGTGCTGACTACAGGTTCAACCGGAAACTCACTAGCAACCAGCTTAGTTTCAGAGGATTTGAGTTTCAAATGACCGACGGTAAATTGAGTGGTTCCACATGTTTGAGAAGGTACACAATTCACGATTGAACTGAAATTTATGTCTGTTACCCATGCAGATCCTTTCGGGTCCAAAGCGATGTAACGTGGCCAGCTGGCAATGGGATCGGTTACGAACCTGGAAAATTGGTTGCTCTTCAGATCGAGGCGATAAATTCCCGGTACTACATTATTGCCGGGAAGTACCGCCCAGGAAGATTTGCCGGCCGTGAACCAGACGGAATCTTTTTCCATCAGCACAATATCTATCGACCTTGGCGGATACTGCTGGGGATTCTGTGGTGTATAGTGAATAAACGTACTGGTTGCCACATCAAGACAGCCTATCCATGCTGGCGCCGCGTTCAGGTTGGGATCTACCGAACTCACCCAGACTTTACTGCCGGTAGAATCCGGACAAATGGAAAGCAGATTTCTCATCACCTTGTCTGGCACTGGCCAGGATACAACCGCATTAACTTTTGGCTCAAAACGGCAGATCGCGCTGACAAAATTTCCGGGTCTGCCGCTTGTGCCAATAAACCAGACATTGCCTTTTTCATCGATCTTCAAATCTTGTGGAGCAATGAGAGGACTGCCTGGTACTCTTGTCGTGTAGCGCGTAAAAAGTCCGTTCCGTATATCAAAATGTATTAGTGCGCCATGATAATCCTGCAGCAAGCACCAAAATTCGAAATTTGAGCCTGGTTGCCGCTCCAGCCTGATCAGGTTCGCCATCCCTCCTGTCATGGTCGATGTATATAGCTGGCTCGGAAAGGTCCATTCGCGCACGTTATCAACGGCAGAAGTAACACCAAGCTCCCCGATTACGCCCAGAATGTACTTCGTATAATAAACACGCCTGTCTTTCGGACGTACCGGAGCCAGAGAGTGTAAATAAGTGCTGTAAGGATTCGGTGGATTTAGTGGAAGCGGCCATTCCTGATAACTAGACATAAAACTCTCCCTGTTTGCACGATTGAAATTAAGCGCTGCTTCTGTTTTTTTCAATTGCGACTACTGCGGTGTTAGACCTTACATGTCAACGGTAATATCTGACACCGTGATTTACTTCTGAAGGAGGCGTCAAAGCCGTCAGGGCGAAAGCCATACACCGCTGATCGGTTGATCCTGTTATGAGGGTCATTTTAATTCAGATTTCGCCATAACACCCCCTCTTGCATTCATCACTGGCTGAGTTATGCTATCGTCTTCACATAAAATAAAAAAGGGAGAAACATGAAGGATGTATTGATTAACATGATGGTAACCATGATGCCACTGATGCAGCCACTGATGTGGGCTGCAATTATTGCAGCTGCGCTGGGTGTATTGTTCGCGGTTGCTCGCTACGCATTCAAGGCAAAAGCCTGCCCTATGGTAAAGTGGTCTAGCCGGGTGGTGTTCGCTATCGCTATATTCTTCCTGGCATCGCAACTGATGGGCGAACTGCTCAGTATGCCGCCCACCTTCAACCTCGGTGATGCCAACAATTTCGAATTTATACTGGTCAGTTTCTGGAAAGTCGGCGCAGCGCTGCTGGCAGCCGGACTGATCATTCATTATTCGTGCAAACTGCAGCCGCGCAAAACTGCAAGCTAGACAACCGCCGGAATAAAAAAACCCCGCCTTAATCAGCGGGGTTTTTTTATGGCCGTTACCGGCAGCAATCGTTATTTCATACGGGTAAAATCACCGCTGGCGCACACATTGGATGCTGTGCAACCATCAATATGCCAGGTTGATTCATTCACCATGGAAATTTTGGAATTGTACGTATCACCTGTTTGCGGATGAGCCACTTTGCCCACAAAGCCGGCATCAGTGGCAGAAAGTTTGGACTTGATCATTTGCAAGCCAACATTCTTGGGGCCAGTCAATACTTCAGCGCATATCTCAGTGCTATCACACTTCTGTACCTTGATGGTGAAACTTTCCCATTTCCAGATACCTATCATCTCTTCCAGTGTAGGCTTGGCCAACGCCTGCTGGGCAAATCCAAACGCAATCATCGCTGCTATCAGTGTATATATTTTTTTCATTTTTCTTCCCTAATAATTTGATTTAATAGTAATAAAAAACACTTACATCGCCCCGAGCAACGATTTGTCCGCTCAGGGTTTAATGATTATACCCTGCATCATAGAATTCTTTTAATCCGAATTACTATCTTCACGCAACCTCACTCGACGAGCCAGCCAAACTGCCAATATCCGACTCCGACTTGCTCCTTTCCTTCAGAGCTATTGCGATGCTACCCCTTCAAGACAAAAATCAATCGTGTCTGAACTTGATTTCTGCTATTGACTCTCACTATTCTCGAATAACAAACAGCTTCTCGATCCCCCACCAGAGTCCCTGGAACACCAACCCAATGGGGCCAAGAATTTTCTTGCGCCGTAAAGACACATCGATTACTGCATAATCGACCTGGCCCTTCAGCAGTTTGAGCGTCCCCTCCATGGTGTCGATGTCTGTTTGAATCCTGGTCAGCTCACTTTCGATGGCAATCACATCTTTGATGTCTGTGGCTTTTTGCAGCAGTTGTCGCATGCGCTCCCGGAGCTCAATCTTGTTCTTCAAGCGCGCTTGTACGTCAACGTAGCGCTCCGTTACATTTTCTCCAGTCACATGCGTATGGGTAACCTCTCCGAGTCCTTGCACCGCCTTGACTGCATCGTTGAATGAAGCGGCCGATATTTTCAACCGCATCGATGCAGGTACTTCCCCACTATCGGATTTCTGCTCAACATATCCCCTATATTGTTCAGCTATAGCGGCAGCCCTATCTACGCTCGCGCTCACGTCCAAAACGATCAGGGACAAGTTGGCATTCCAGACCAGCATGCGACCCGATTTTTCCCCATCCGCAACCCGGTCAGACCGAGATTCCAAAGTACGTGGTGCGGCAACTTCACCCTGAGGTTTGCTGCTAGCAGCCTGTCGGACTGAGCGTTAAATTCGTCTTTAATCTTTTCCGATCCGTCGGACATTTTTGCGATGTTCCCATCATTTCCCATTTTTGATTGACTGAATCTGCAATATCCCAAGGGCATTACCCCGCCAGTACAAACATTCTCTTCATATTCCACGCCATCGCTACC
>JANXWX010000019.1 GCA_025350915.1 Nitrosomonadales bacterium | reverse complement strand
CACTCGTCCACGACATCGTCGACCTCACGGCAGAAAGCATATAGCGCCGTGATAGCACGACGACGTTCATGCGACAAAAACTTGAAGCTGTAATAAAAACTGGAGCCGCTTTGCGCTGTTTTATTTTGACAGTATTGGTCTGGGGTCATGTTGGCTAGTGGCTAATATCTAAATGGTGCGCTATTAAATAACATTATCAACCAGTCCAGTGGACGCAGTACAGGGCGATGCTTGAACATATCGTAATTTACTTTTTTCAGTTTGCTCAAGATACGATTGCCGCCGGCAATGATGAGGCGCATTTCCAGACCTATGCGGCCGCCGAGGATGCTGCCTAAGGGTGCGCCGCTGCGCATCATGTCGCGGGCGCGTTCAAGCTGAAACTGCATCAGCGCCTGCCAGTTCTGGTCTGTGCGGCCTTCAGCAATCTGCGCTTCATTCACGCCAAAATGTGCCAATTCGTCTTGTGGTAAATAAATGCGTGCGATTGCATAGTCTTTTTTTACGTCCTGCCAGAAGTTGATGAGTTGCAGGCTGGTGCAGATATGGTCGGAGTAAATCAGATTTTGCGGGGTGGCTTCGTCATATAAATGCAGCAGTAGCCGGCCGACGGGGTTGGCGGAGCGGCGGCAGTAGTCCAGCAATTCTTCGAAATTTTCATAGCGTTTTTTGATGACATCCTGCGAGAAGGCATCGAGCAGGTCATGCAGCAACTGCACGGGCAGGCCATATTTTTCTACTACCTCCGCAAGGGCAATAAATATAGGGGTGTGCGGGCCTTCCATGGTCCCCATGCGATTCAATTCTGCGCGAAACTCATCGAGTTTGCTCAGGCGTTCTTCGTTGCTCAGGGTACCTTCATCGGCGATATCATCGGCCTGGCGTGCGAAGTTATAAATGATTTCAACTGCCCGGCGAATGCGCCTGGGGAGCAAGATGGAGGCAACCGGAAAATTTTCGTAGTGGTCGACAGCCATATTTTCTATGAGTTAGAGCAGATCGTTGCGGTGCAACAGGAAGACGAACTGGTCACCTGCGGAAACATCCAGCCAGGTGAAAGGTAGGTCAGGGTAAGCAGCTTCGAGCACATCGCGATTATGGCCGATTTCGACGATTAAAATACCGTGCGGTGTGAGGTGTGCGGCTGCTTGTTTAAGAATTTCACGCGTGGCATCAAGGCCGTCGTTGCCACTACCCAGCGCCAGTTTGGGTTCATGCAGATATTCTGCCGGCAATGCGGCGACAGACTCTGCATCCACATACGGCGGGTTGCTGATAATGATGTCGTATTGCTTGCCGCCCAATTGCGCGAATAAATTGGATTGAATCAGACTGATCTGATTGTGCAGTTGATAATCGATCAGGTTATGTTGCGCAACTTCCAGTGCTTCGGGTGACAGGTCTACCGCATCAACCTGTGCGTTGGGAAAAGCCATTGCGGCCAGGATGGCGAGACAGCCGCTTCCGGTGCACAGGTCGAGTACTGAGGTGGTGTTGTCGGCATCGGCTACCCAGGGCAGCAGGCGTTCGCGCAGGAGCTCTGCAATAAAAGAACGCGGCACGATGACGCGTTCATCCACATAAAATTTGAATTCACCCAGCCAGGCTTCATGGGTTAGATAGGCGGCGGGTATTCTTTGCTCAACCCGTCGCTGGAAAATGTCGAGCAACGTGGTTTTTTCCTGTGCGGTCAACTTTGCATCGAGGAAAGGTTCCAGTGTGTCCAGGGGTAAGTGCAGGGTGTGCAGCAGCAGATAGGCGGCTTCGTCATAGGCGTTTTCCGAACCGTGGCCAAAGGTCAGCTCAGCTTCGGTGAAGGTGCTGACAGCATAGCGCAACCAGTCACGCAGGGTGAGCAGCTCGGAAATATTGGCAAAGCGATGCAAGGAACCCATTATGACTTTACCAGCAGATTTTCCATGGTCAGGAAATACACCTCTGAAAGGATATCAATGTCGGCAACGGCCACACATTCATTCAGTTTGTGGATGGTGGCATTGACCGGGCCCATTTCAACAACCTGGGGGCAGATGTCGGCGATAAAACGTCCATCGGAGGTGCCGCCTGTGGTGGATAGGTCTGAATCAATACCGGTTGCCAGTTTGATCGCGGCGCTGATTGCATCCACCAGGTTACCACGCGGGGTCAGATAGGGTTTGCCAGACAGCGCCCACGGCAAATCATATTGCAGGCCATGTTTATCCAGAATGGCGTGAACTTTTGCTTTCAGTCCTTCCACCGTGCTGGCTGTGGAGAAGCGGAAATTGAATTCGATTTCTACCGTACCCGGCACCACATTGGTGGCACCGGTGCCACCGTGGATATTGGAAATTTGCCAGGAGGTTGGCGGGAAATATTCATTGCCTTTGTCCCACTCGGTGGCGGCCAGCTCTGCGATAGCCGGCGCTGCGAGGTGTATGGGATTTTTGACCAGATGCGGATAAGCAATGTGGCCCTGTATGCCTTTTACAGTGAGCGTTCCCGAGAGCGAACCGCGACGACCATTCTTGATGGTGTCTCCGGTTTTATTTACCGCGGTAGGTTCACCCACTATGCAATAATCCATTTTTTCACCGCGTGCTTGCAGGGCTTCCACCACGCGTACAGTGCCGTCCACCGCTACACCTTCCTCGTCCGAGGTTAGCAACAGCGCAATGGAACCTTCATGTTTTGGATGTTTGGCAACAAATTTTTCAATCGAAGTGACAAACGCAGCCAGCGATGCTTTCATATCTGCCGCTCCGCGGCCATACAACATGCCGTCACGGATCGTGGGGGTGAAGGGGTCGCTATGCCACTGATCAACTGGCCCTGTTGGAACAACATCGGTGTGGCCGGCAAAGCAGATCAATTTGCCACTGCTGCCGCGACGTGCCCACAGATTATCCACTTCGCCGCAACGTATCATTTCCAGTTTGAAGCCGATTGCTTCCAGGCGTTGGCCAATAATGTGCAGGCAGCCTTCATCCAGCGGGGTGAGCGAGGGGCGGGAAATGAGTTGTTGCGTGAGTTGTAGCGTAGCGGACATAAAGAGTATGAGTTAAATGTTGAAAATTTTTTTATAAGCAGCTTCATCGAAGCCAATGTGCAACAACTTGCCATCTTGTTCCAGCAATGGCCGCTTGATCACGCTGGTTTTTTCCAGCATCAATTGTTGCGCGGCCGCATTGTCAGTGATCGCTTTTTGCTCATCCGTCAGGCCGCGCCAGGTCATGCCTTTGCGATTTAGCAGCTGCTCCCAGGATGATTGCTTGAGCCACTGCTGTGCAAGTTCTGTACTCAGACCGTGTTTCTTGAAATCGTGAAATTCTACCGTGATGTTGTTATCAGCCAGCCAGGTGCGCGCTTTCTTGACCGTATCGCAATTGGGTATGCCATACAATTTCATCATCTGTCCTGGTGCGCGTCAAGCGTCAGCGTAATGCTGCCAAAGTCTACTGCCGTTTCCGAACTGTGAGGGGTGGAAGGTTGTTGCGGCGCATTGGGGTCGTAAGCTTTCATTTTACTGGTCTGCGAGAAGTCGATCAACGCGGCAAGGTTGCTGGCAGAGTCGGCATTTTTCATCGCCTCTTCCTTGGTAATTTTTCCGGCTTTGAATAATTTGTACAGCGCCTGTTCAAAAGTTTGTGAGCCGGGTGATACACTTTGTTCAATCGCATCGCGAATCTGGTCTACCGAATCGTTCTTGATCAGATCCGCAATGTGCGCGGTATTAATCATGATTTCCACTGCAGGTATCAGTTTGCCATCGGCACCACGCATCAAACGTTGTGAAATAACAGCGCGCAGGCACATCGACAAGTCGGACAGAATGCTCGGACGAGCCTCATAGGGAAAGAAGTTAATAATACGGTTAAGTGCGTGGTAACTGTTGTTGGCGTGCAGGGTGGACATACACAGGTGACCTGTCTGCGCAAAAATCAGCGCATGTTTTAGCGTGTCGCGGTCGCGAATTTCGCCGATCATCAGCACATCGGGCGCTTCACGCATCGCACTGATCAGCGCAGCTTCATAAGACTCGGTGTCGTCGCCAATTTCACGCTGGTTCACAATGCACTTGTTATGCCGGAAAAGATATTCAACCGGATCTTCAATGGTCAGAATATGGCCATTGGAGGTTTCATTGCGGTGCTCCAGCATCGCGGCCAGTGTCGTCGATTTGCCCGAGCCTGTGGCACCCACCATCAGCACCAGGCCGCGTTTGGACATCACCAGCTCTTTTAAAATAGTCGGCAGGTTCAGGTCTTCAACCGCAAACACCTTGCCGAGTACATAGCGAATAACAATAGCGACACTGCCGCGCTGGCGAAACACGTTAACGCGAAAGTTGCCAACCTGGGGCACACGGAAGGAGAAGTTCATCTCCATGTGCCTTTCAAATTCGGTGATCTGAGAAGGCGTCATCATTTCATAAGCAATACGCTGGGTTGAATCCGCATCCAGTTTTTGCGCATTCACCGGCATCGTTACGCCATTTATTTTAATGCTGATCGGCGCGCCCACTGACAGGAACAAGTCAGAGGCATGTTTTTCAGCGGCGAGTTGCAAGAGTGGCGTGATGATCATGGTTTACCCCTTCAAAATGAAAACGGCATGCGCAGTGAATAAATATTTAACGGTGTTAAATACCGCGCAGTAATTCATTGATACCGACTTTGCCCAGTGTTTTTGCGTCAACTTTCTTGACGATCACAGCACAATACAGACTGTAGCTGCCATCCTTCGAAGGCAGGTTTCCGCTAACAACAACCGAGCCTGCGGGAATACGGCCGTAGGTGACAGTACCGGTTTCGCGGTCATAAATTTTTGTGCTTTGGCCGATATAAACACCCATCGAAATGACCGAGCCCTCTTCCACGATCACGCCTTCAACAACTTCAGAACGCGCACCGATAAAACAATTGTCTTCAATAATGGTCGGGTTGGCCTGCACCGGTTCCAGCACGCCACCAATACCCACGCCACCACTCAGGTGTACGTTCTTGCCGATTTGTGCGCAGGAACCAACGGTAGCCCAGGTATCCACCATAGTGCCTTCATCCACATAAGCGCCGATATTGACATATGAGGGCATCAATACAACGTTCTTGGCGATGAACGAACCTTTGCGCGCAGCAGCCGGTGGTACCACACGGAAACCACCATCGCGGAAGTCTTTGGAATTGTAATCGGCAAACTTGGAAGGCACTTTGTCGTAGTAATTAGTGAAACCACCCTTGATAAAGGAATTGTCTTCAATACGGAACGACAGCAATACGGCTTTTTTCAGCCACTGGTGGGTAACCCACTCACCGTCAATTTTTTCAGCGACACGCAATTTGCCCTGGTCGATATATTCCATTACCGTATTGACGGCTTCTTTCAGTTGCGCATCTACATTGCGCGGTGTGATGTCGGCACGGCGTTCAAAAGCATC
Source organism: Nitrosomonadales bacterium (assembly GCA_025350915.1). Taxonomy (GTDB): domain Bacteria; phylum Pseudomonadota; class Gammaproteobacteria; order Burkholderiales; family Gallionellaceae; genus 39-52-133. Next base: position 3,119 of record JANXWX010000019.1, on the reverse strand, counting down.
ATCGATAATTTTCTGTAGTTGTGGCATGTTATTTTCCTGATTTTAATAATTTAATTTAATTTAGTTTGAGTGTAAATTCGGCAATGCGGCGTGCTGCATCTAGCGTTTCATCCACCGATGCCACCAGTGCAAGACGCACATAATTTTCGCCCGGATTATTACCGCGAACCTCACGGGCAAGAAAGCTGCCGGGCAGAACAGTGACATTATAGTCGCGATGCAGCCCTTGCGCGAAGGTGGTATCGGCAATCGGCACTTTTAGCCACAGATAAAAGCTGGCATCAGGCATCACCACCGGCAGCACCGGTTTGAGAATAGCCATGACTTTGCTGAATTTTTCCTTGTAAAGCTTGCGATTGTCGGCAACATGGGCCTCGTCATTCCATGCCGCTATGCTGGCCGCCTGCACAGCAGGGTTCATCGCACAGCCATGGTAAGTACGGTACAGGGTAAACTTTTCCAGCACTTTGGCATCGCCGGCCACAAAGCCCGAGCGCAGGCCGGGCACATTGGAACGCTTGGACAGGCTGGAGAAAATCACCAGATTGCGATAATCGCTGCGGCCCAGTTGATGCGCCGCTTCCAATGCCCCCAGCGGCGGGGTATCGAAATAAATTTCCGAGTAGCACTCGTCCGCTGCAATCACAAAACCATAGCGATCAGACATCTCAAACAGGGTTTTCCATTCAGGTAAAGGCATTACGTGCCCGTTAGGATTGCCGGGTGAACAGACATAGATCAACTGTGTGCGCTTCCAGGTATCTTCGCTGAGCTGGGCAAAATCCAGTACGAAATTATTATGCGGCAAGGTGTTAAGAAAATGCGGGATCGCACCGCCAAGATAAGCGGCACCTTCATAAATTTGGTAAAACGGGTTGGGGCTCACCACTACCGGCTGCTCGCGCGTGCGGTCTATCACGGCTTGCGCAAAGGAGAACAGCGCTTCGCGACTGCCATTGACCGGCACAACCTGTGTTTTTGCATTGATGGCCGGAATGTTGTAACGGCGCTGAATCCAGCTCGCAATGCAGTCACGCAACGCATCGCTGCCCAGTGTTGTGGGATAATTCGCCAGCCCGTTCAGGTTGCTGCTTAGTGCCTCGCATATGAATTTTGGTGTCGCATGTTTGGGTTCGCCAATGTGCATACTGACAGGCGTATAGGCAGGATTGGCTTGAACGCCTTTGAATAGCTCGGCAAGTTTTTGAAAGGGGTAGGGCTGCAAGAGGTCGAGCAGTGGATTCATATTTTTCTGGTTAGTGCATAACAGACCAGATTATAAATGATGCGCCTGAAATGCGCGTTGTGATGTTATCCTTAAAAATGAAATGCAGTCCACAGCGGGCCGCCAAATTTAGTCACAAATATATTCAAAAAAGGGTTAAGCAGGTGCCATCAAAACAAAAAATTACCGCAATCACGGGGTTGCTCAGTGGTGCGGCAGTGTGGGGTATGGTCTGGTACCCGTTTCGAATCCTCGAGCAGGCCGGTATATCGGGCATGCTGGCTTCATTCCTTACCTACTTTATCGCGTTAATTTTCGGTCTGATGGTATCCGGGCCGGTATGGCGTGAGTTACCCAAGGCAGGAAAATGGGGGGTGTTACTGATATTCAGCGCAGGATGGACCAACTTCGGTTATGTACAGGCCATTATCGAAGGCGAAGTGATGCGGGTACTGTTGTTGTTTTACCTGGCGCCGTTATGGACAATTATCTTTGCCCATTTCTTATTGGGTGAAAGACTCAATCGCTATGGTTATGCCGTGGTTTTTCTGTCCATGTGCGGTGCGTTGATTATGTTGTGGCAACCCAGTCTCGGCCTGCCGGTACCGCAAAACCGTGCGGAGTGGATAGGGTTGTCTGCAGGTATGACTTTTGCGCTTACTAATGTGATCGTGCGTCATTCCCAGCAATTGAGCGTCAATTTCAAATCGGCCACCATCTGGCTGGGTACGGTTGTGTTAACCGGCCTGATGTTGCTGTATCAGGGGAATTTCACTGCGCAACTCGTTCATATCAAATTTGATTCCTGGTGGCTGCTGATATTGATCGGATTGGTACTTTGCGCAACCAGCTTTGCAGTACAGTTTGGTTTGACGCACTTGCCGGCTAACCAGGCAATAGTCTTGCTATTGTTTGAACTGTTGTTCGCTGCCGTTGCCGCCTACTTTCTGGCAGGAGAGAAAATGGGGGGGCAAGAGCTGATCGGTGCGGTATTGATTATTTCTGCCAGTTTGCTATCCGGGAGAATACAGGATGAACCCGCTGCTTTAACGAAAGAAACCTAAATCCGCTGAGAAATTCGAGCTTGGCACCGCACAAGGTAGGGATTGAAATCGCTGGCTAATCAGAAAACACTGAATGACCTTTGCCGCTTTTTTTGGCGCTGTACATCGCGCTGTCAGCCCGGCTAATGATCGTGTCGATATTTGTGACATTCTTGCCCAGTATATAAATGCCGACACTGGCGCCAACCTGTAACTGATAGCCGTGAAAAGGTATAGGAAGTGTCGCCTGATGGATCAATTTTTCAGCAAGCAGTATGGCTTTATCCTGCGCATTTATTTTATCGATATCCAGATTGTCAGCCAGAGTTACAAACTCGTCCCCACCCAAACGTGCCAGGACATCACCAGCCCGTATGCTTGAAGAGAAGCGATTGGCGATTTCAACTAGCACGGCATCGCCGGCCTCGTGGCCAAAATCATCATTTATTTTCTTGAAGTCATCCAGGTCAATGACCATCAGAGCACCATAACTGTTACGTCTGGAGATATTGTGAACGGCCTTTTCAAGATGGCTGAGAAAGTGGCGTCTGTTTGCAATTTTTGTCAGCGGATCTGTATACGCAAGCAGGCTGATTTGTTCCATCGCGGCATCGCGAGCTTTAACGAAGGGGGCTATAACCCAGCCGTACATCAGCGGTGTTGAAATAATAATCAGCATCGTGGTGTCAACCATCGCTTCAGTAAGCGTGTTCAAGGCAAACGGTACATACTGTAATATCAACATGATCAGAAATTCAGCCATTGCGATAATGACTGAAATTCGGATGACGACTTGTTTTGTTGATAATAACTTCATAATTGTTTTGATAACAATGTTAAGAGATGATTTT